>JANNYI010000285.1:0-6695 GCA_031410015.1 Betaproteobacteria bacterium
GCGGCCCCGTGCGCAATAAACTTCAGCGCGGGCTATTGGATACCCCAGCCTCAAACATGCTGCACGGGCAAGTCCGGCTCTCGCAGACACCGGAAACTCTACCGCACCGGTCAGGGTTCAAGATACAAGCCTCGCCTACAGCGCGTGACAAGTCCATCCGGGCGCCCAAGCAGGCTTGAAGCGCCCCCGAACACCCCCATATTCGCTATCAAGAAGGGCCGCCTTTGCGTGCCCGCGCCGCCACGGCAGCCACGACGCCACCATGCCCACGCTCTACGCAACGATGACCGACGCCGACTATGTCGTGATCGACGGCGAGCTGTTCGCCACCGGCTATCTGCGGGTACCGGACGAGTTCACCACGGCCGACGACGTCGTGGTCGAGGCGCGCCAGGGCGACCGCGAGATCGACATGACGCGCGCCGAGATCGAAGGCGCCGAAGATGTCGGCGAGGGCCTCTTTCGCCTGCGCAACGGCTCGCTGGTCCGCTTCCTGTCCACGGCGGTCGTGCACTAGCGGTCTGCGGCAACGCATCGCGCCGCATCGACGGGGCGCGCCATTCATTGGCAGGAGTGCCACCACTCCCGATTTCCCGGGCTGCCGGCCCGGATACGGGCAGGGCCAGGCAGGATGTCATCGACAACGTGCGAATCGGCGGTCGCGCTAGAATGCGCGATGCCGAAACGAACCCAGCGCAAACCGGATTCCGGGCGCAACCCGCAGTTCCGGCTCTGCGGAATACCTCTCAAGACATGGCCAAGCGGCTGGCCGGGGCGGGGTGCACTTTCGATCGGGAGGCGGGCTTGACCGTGGGGCGTTACCAGGCTGGGCAGTTTTCCCGTTATGCCGGTGCAGGCGCGCTGGGTACCGCCGCTCACTATGCGACGCTGATCATGCTGGTGCAGGGCGGTGTCGTCACGCCCGTCGTCGGGTCCACCCTGGGTGCCATCGTGGGCGCGCTGCTCAACTACGTGCTCAACTACCATTACACGTTCCGGAGTCGGCGCACCCATGCGCACGCGCTGCCGCGCTTCGCCGCAATAGCCGCGGCCGGCATCGTGTTGAACACGGCAGTGTTCGCGCTGCTGCTTGCGGTGGTCGGCACGCATTATCTCGTCGCCCAGGTCGTGGCGACGCTGGCGGTGCTCGTTTTCGGCTATTGCGTCAATCGACGATGGACATTCTGAGCGCCGCGCCGCACCACGCCGGCGCCGCAACGGCCGCGCCGGGCGCGTGGCGCCTGTCGATTGTCGTCCCGGTATTCAACGAGGACGAGGTGCTTCCGGAGTTCCATCGGCGATTGAGCGTCGTTCTCGACAAGGCTGCCGTCGACGCCGAGATCGTCTATGTGAACGATGGCAGCCGTGACCAGACCATCGCGTTGCTGTTCGAACTTCATCGCACCGATCCGCGCGTGGCCGTCGTCGACCTGTCGCGCAACTTCGGCAAGGAAGTTGCGATGAGTGCGGGCCTCGACCATGCCACGGGTGATGCAGTGATCGTCATGGACGTCGATCTGCAGGATCCGCCGGAGCTGATTCCGGAGATGCTTGCCGCGTGGCAGTCGGGCAGCGACATCGTCCTGATGCGGCGCCGCTCCCGCGCGGAGGAAAGCTGGGTGAAGCGCGCCACGGCGCACACGTTCTACCGCACGCTGCGCACACTCGCCGCCATCGACATCCCCGAGAACATCGGTGACTTCCGCCTGATGTCGCGCCGCGCGGTCGACGCCGTGCGCTCCCTGCCCGAGCGCAGCCGGTTCATGAAGGGCATCTTTGCGTGGATCGGCTTTCCCAGCCACACGATCGACTACGATCGCGTGAGCCGCGGGGCCGGACGCACCAAGTGGAACTACTGGCGGCTGTGGAATTTCGCGCTGGAAGGCATCACGTCGTTCTCCGCCATGCCGCTCAAGCTCGCGAGCTACGTGGGCCTGGCGTCGGCGATCGCCGCGTTCGCGTACGGTGTTTACGTCATCGTCAAGACCATGCTCTTCGGCGACCCGGTGCAGGGCTATCCGACGCTTGTCGTGCTGATGCTGTTCCTGGGCGGGATCCAGCTGATGGCGCTCGGCATCATCGGCGAGTATCTCGCGCGGATGTTCGTGGAGGTCAAGCAGCGACCGCTCTACTTCGTGCAGCGCGTACTGCCGGCCACGCAGACGTCTGCGGTCGTTGACTCCCGCCCGCCGCCGTGCCCGTAGTCCTCGAGCTCGCCGACCGGCAGCGGCGGGTGCTCTGGTGGCTGCTGGCAATCACCATCATCGTGCGCCTCGCGACGCTGGGCGCCTATCCGCTGCCCGATCCGTCCGAGTCGCGCTATGCCGAGATGGCGCGGAAGATGCTGGAGACCGGCAACTGGCTGGTGCCGCAGTTCGACTATGGCACGCCTTTCTGGGGCAAGCCCCCGCTGTCGTTCTGGCTGACCGCGGTTTCGATGAAGGTGCTCGGCGTGAACGAGTTCGCCGCGCGTCTCCCATCCGCCGTCATGATGATCGGATGCGGCGTGCTGGTCCATGCGCTCGCGCATGCAGCCGCCGGTCGCGCTGCGGCCCTGCTGTGCGCGCTCGTATTTGCGACGACCGGGCTCGTGTTCGTGGGTGCGGGCGCGGTGGTGACGGATCCCGCGCTGGCATTCGGGACCACGCTGGCGATGACGGGATTCTGGATGGCGGGGCAAGGCACGCCGGGAGCACGCCGCCGCTGGGGTTTCGCGTTCTTTGTCGGCATCGCGATCGGTCTCCTGGCCAAGGGCCCGGTTGCGGTGGTCCTCACGGCGCTGCCGATCGGCGCATGGATCATCTGGCAACGACAATGGCGTGAACTCGGCTCGAGATTGCCGTGGATCGCCGGCACGCTGCTGGTGCTGGTGCTCGTCGTCCCGTGGTACTGGGCGGCGGAGCGTGCCACCCCTGGCTTTCTCGACTACTTCCTGGTCGGTGAGCACTGGAAGCGGTTCACCGAGCCCGGCTGGACCGGCGATCGCTACGGCGTCGCGCACGCCTGGAAGCGCGGGTGGATCTGGCTGTTCTTTGTCGCCGCTGCCGTGCCGTGGTCGATCGTTGCCATCGACTGGATGGTCCGGGTCGCGGTCGCGCCGCGCGATCGCGTGCGTGCGCGGCTGGCTGATCCGCTGTTTCGATACGTCCTGTGCTGGGTGCTCGCGCCGCTCGTGTTCTTCACCGTGTCGCGCAACGTGCTCATCACCTACGTACTGCCGGGCTTGCCCGCGTTTGCACTGCTGCTGGGTTTGTTCGGGCCGGTCGCGAGCGGCGTCACGAGGACGCTGGACCGGGCGGAGAAGCGAGCGTTGGTCGCAAGCGGCATTCTTGGCATGGCGTTGATCGTGGGTTTGGTCACGCAGCATGACCGGATCGACCGCGAGTTCACGCAGCGGGGGCTGGTCCGGGCGTTCGAGGCGCAGCGCACCGATCCGCAGGCGCGGCTGGTATACATCGGCGACCAGCCGGTGTCCGCCGTGTTCTACACGGGAGGGAAAGCCCATGGCCTCCCTGATCTTGCCGCGCTTTCATCGTACCTTGCCGACACGCGCCAGGACTTCTATGCGATCCGTACTGATGGGCTGAAGCACATTGCGGCGGAAAACCTGGCGCGGATGGTTCCGGCAGGGACATTCGGTGAGTTCCAGCTCTTTCGCGAACTGGCGCCGGCGTCACGACCGGCTGTTCCTGCAGAGCCGCCCTCCCGCTAGCCTGCTGCCCCGCGGCCTGCATGGCGCTATGATGGTGCCCTCATGTCGCGCCGTGCCCGCAAATCCTCCACCTGCGTCACGCTGGTCCTGATCGGCGCGGCCGCCGTTTCCGGCTGCAGCGATCCGCCGCCGACCTCGCGCAAGGCTGCCTACGCCTCGAAGCAGGAGTGCCTCGCCGACTGGGGCGACGAAAAGGAATGCGACGAGCAGGTGGCCCCGCGCACCGGCAGCAGCAGTTCCGGTTCGCACATCTACTGGGGACCTTCGGGCCGTAGCCCCAGCCGCAATTTCGGCAGTTCCGGCAGCAGCAGTTCCAGCCGCAGCAGCTCGTCGTCCAGCAGCCACAGCACGTCGCGCGGCGGCTTCGGCTCGCACGGATCGTCCGCGTCATGATCCGCGAAACGGTCACGCCGCGCGCCCACTGGCGTGAAGACTGCGAGGAAATCGGGTTCGGCTATCACTCCATCGACGGCGTGTACTGGGACGAGTCGCATTGCTATCGGTTCACCGCCGACGAAATCGACACGCTGGAAGCGGCCACCGCCGAACTGCACGCGCGTTGCCTCGACGCGGCGGAGCACATCGTCACGCACAACCGCTTCGACGCGCTGGCCATCCCCAAGGCGTGGCACGAGCGCGTGGCCAAGTCGTGGCGCGCGAAAGACCTGTCGTTGCTGGGGCGCTTCGACCTCGCCTGGGACGGCAGCGGCCCGCCGAAGATGCTCGAATACAACGCCGACACGCCCACCGCACTGCTGGAAGCCTCCGTTGCGCAATGGCGCTGGATGGAGCAGAAGATCCGGCCGCAGACGCCGGATGCCGACCAGTTCAATTCGCTGCACGAAAAATTGATCCAGAGCTGGCGCGCGTTCGCGGTGACGTGGTCGGCCGGCACGCCGGTGCATTTCACATGCGCGGCCGACAGCGATGAGGATCGCGGCAACCTCGACTACCTGCGCGATGTCGCCACGCAGGGGGGCATCGACGCGCACTTCGTCGGCATCAACGACATCGGCTGGGACAGCACCGCCGGGTACTTCGTCGACGAGACCGACGCGGAGATCCGGGTGCTGTGCAAGCTCTATCCGTGGGAGTGGCTGGCCGATGAAGCCTTCGGTCCGCACCTGCGCACGGCCAGCCTGCGCGTGATCGAACCGGCGTGGAAAATGCTGCTGTCGAACAAGGGGCTGTTGCCGATCCTGTGGGAGCTGTTTCCCGAGCATCCCAACCTGCTGCCCGCCTATTTCGAACCCGGCCGCATCCGTGGCGACTATGTCGAGAAGCCGCTGTTGTCGCGCGAGGGCGCCAACGTCGTGCTGCATCTGGGTGACAAGACCATCACCTCCGACGGCGAGTACGGCGAGGAGGGCCGCATCCAGCAGGCCTACGCACCCATCCCGCGCTTCGGCGACGACTACGTCACCATCGGTTCCTGGATCATCGGCGACGAGCCCGCGGGTATCGGCATGCGCGAGGACGAAGGACCGATCACCCGCAACACCAGCCGCTTTGTTCCCCACTACTTTGTCTGAATCCAATCCATCGAGGTCTTGAGATGACGATCACCCAATCACTCGCCGGCCTGCCCGCGTTCCTGCTGTACTTCTCCCTGGCCATGGCGCTGCTCGGACTCTTCATCGCGGTCTACGTGGCCGTCACGCCCTACAAGGAACTGACGCTGATCCGCGAGGGCAATGCCGCAGCGGCCGTATCACTGGGCGGCGCGGTCGTCGGCTTCGTGCTGCCGCTGGCGCGCGCAGTCACGCAGAGCGTGTCGGCGCTCGATCTCGTCGTGTGGGGACTGGTGGCGCTGGTCGTGCAGGTCGTCGTGTTCTTCGTCGTTGGCAAGCTGGTGCCGCGCTTTGCCGAGGCGATCAAGGACGGGCGCACGTCGGCCGCGATTCTGCTGGCGGCGTTGGCCATCGGCGTTGGATTGCTGAACGCGGCGGCGATGACGAACTGACGGCATTCAATCGTTCTTGTGTCCTTTGCCGTTGCCTTTCTTGCCTTTCTTCCCTTCGCCGTGCGCTTCGTTCTCGCGATATTGCGGGGCGTACACGTTGTTGTACCAATTGTCCTGCACGAAGTAGACCGGTTGACCGCACGCGCCGTACTTGCCGCAATGCTTCGACCAATTCTTGGCATGACCCGGGGGAACGCGAAGGTAGACCGGCTGTCGCACCACACCGACCGGTATACGCTGAATGACAATCGGCTCCGCGTAGACCAATTGCGGCGCCGGATAATTGCCAACGTCGATGCGGCCGTAAAAACCGGGTTGGCCGATGTTGATCGAGACGCCGACATCGGCGCCGAACGCCGGCGCGGCGGCTGCCGCGAGCAGAAGCATGAGCAATGACCGTTTCATGATGATGGATCCTTTCGAGGCGAACGCTTCGTTGCCCCAGGTTGTTGTCAAGGTGAACCCGCCGCAAACGTATCGCAATCCTTGGGCAGACCCGAGTCCATGCCGCGCTTGAACCAGCGCACGCGCTGCGCCGACGTGCCGTGCGTGAACGATTCGGGAATGACGCGTCCCTGCGTCTGATTTTGGAGGCGGTCGTCGCCGATGGCCGTGGCGGCGTTGAGCGCTTCCGCGATATCGCCGGCATCCAGCTGGTTCATGGTGCCCGCGTAGTGTCCCCAGACGCCGGCATAGCAGTCGGCCTGCAATTCCAGGCGGACCGACGTTTGATTGGCTTCGGCCCGGGATCCACTTCCCCGTTCCGACTCCACGCGCTGCATGATCCCGGTGAGCTTTTGCACGTGGTGTCCGACCTCGTGGGCGATCACGTATGCCTGCGCAAAGTCACCCGGGGCCTTGAACCGCGTTTGCAGATCGCGGAAGAAGGCGAGGTCGATATAGAGCTTCTCGTCGCCGGGGCAATAGAATGGTCCCATGGCCGCCTGGGCGGTGCCGCAGGTGGAGCGCACCTGGCCGTCATAGAGCACCAGCGTCGGTGCGCGGTACTGGTTTTTGGAT
>JANNYI010000286.1:0-4165 GCA_031410015.1 Betaproteobacteria bacterium
GGTCGACGCGCTCTACGCGTCGTCGCGCCACTGGCGCGTCGGGCTGCATTTCAACAAGGGCCTGGCCGGCGCGCCGCCCGAAGCGATTGCGGCGTCGCGCGATACGGCGATGAACCCGGTGGTGCTCGACGCGGCGGCGCTGGTGATCATTGCCGGCGGCAGTCCGCCCGCGTTCCCCGGCGTGCCGGGGCATGAGCCCGACCTGGCCCGCGCGCGCCGCGATGCGGCGAGAATCGACCGCGCCATGCGCACGCTACGCAGCGGCGTACCGATGGCGGGTTCGTATGTGTCCGAAGCCGGCTTCTTCGAGCGCACGTGGCGCAAGGACTATTGGGGCGTCAATTATCCGCGGCTGCATGCGGTCAAGCGCAAATACGATCCGCATGGGCTCTTCACCGTGCATCATGGCGTGGGCAGCGAAGATTGGAGCGCGGACGGCAACACGCGCATTGCCGCGCGCTGAACGCCGGCATCATCGCAGCACACCCACGTTGCGCATCGCGCGCGCGTCATCATTCATCGACAAGCGGGACATCATGGATTTCGGGATTCGCGGCCGCAAGGCCATCGTGTGCGCGGCAAGCCAGGGGTTGGGCAAGGGCTGCGCGATGGCGCTGGCGCAGGAAGGCGTGGAGGTCACGATCAACGCCCGCGGGGCGGACGCGCTGCACGCCACCGCTGCGGAGATCCGCGCCGCGACCGGCGTGACGGTCACCGTCGTGGTGGGGGACGTCACGTCGGCGGCAGGTCGCGCGGCGCTGCTGGCGGCGTGTCCCGCGCCCGACATCCTGGTCAACAACGCCGGCGGTCCGCCGATTGGGGATTTCCGCGACTGGGATGAGGCGATGTGGCAGAAGGCGGTGAACGACAACATGATCACGCCGATCATGCTGATGCGCGCGGTCGTCGACGGCATGATCGAGCGCCACTTCGGACGGATCGTCAACATCACGTCGCGCTCGGTGAAGGCGCCACTGGCGCATCTTGGCCTGTCCAACGGCGCGCGCGCCGGCCTGACCGGTTTCGTGGCCGGCCTCGCGCGACAGGTCGCGAAGCACAACGTGGCGATCAACAACCTGCTGCCCGGCCCGTTCGCCACCCAGCGCCAGATCGACGGGCTGCAGAAGCTCGCCGCGAAGGCCGGGCAGGACGTCGACACCTTTGCCAAGGCGCAGATGGCGGGCGTGCCAGCCAATCGCTTCGGCACCCCGGAGGAATTCGGCCAGGCCTGCGCATTCCTGTGTAGCGCGCAGGCGGGTTACATCATCGGCCAGAACCTGTTGATCGACGGGGGTTCCGTCAACCTGTCGATGTAATGAAGGGCCGAGCCCGCTGCATTTCCTGTAGGCGAGGCTTAAGCCTCGCGGGCGCCGCGCGAGGCTTAAGCCTCGCCTTCAGGGAGTGGCGGGTGCTAGGCAGGCTTCCTTGCCCCCTGCAGCCGCCGCACGATCTGCTGCACGGCGTCGGTCTGCATTTCGCGCAGCAGCCGCTGTTCCTGCAGGTCGCGCGCCAGCACCTGCGTCTCGTTGAACGTGTAGGAGCGGCGGATGACGATCTGGCCCGAGGGCATCCAGTCGATGCCGTCCTTGTCGCGCAGCCGAAACTGCACGCGCTTGATGAGCTGGTACTCGCGCACCGAACCGCCGGAGGACAGCGACAGCACTTCCTTGTCGTCGATCGCGGACGGGATGTCCAGCACCACCTGTGCACCGATGGCGGTATCCACCACCTTCGCCTGGCTGGCTGCGCCGATGGCGCGCACGAGTTCCGCCGCCAGCGGCGGCGAAGTCGGCGCGTTCACGTAGAGCGATTCGAACGGATACGTGGCCTCGCCCCGCGGGCGGAAACCGCAGCCAGCCAGCAGCGCGGTGGCGGCAGTGGCGCCCAGGCCGCGCAGCCACGCGCGGCGACCTTCACGCATGGCTTCAGACGACGACATTGACGAGCCTTCCCGGGACCACGACCACCTTTTTCACCGGCGCGCCGTTGGCGTGTTTCACCACGTCGGGGTGCGCCCGCGCCGCCGCTTCGATCGCCTCCTGGCCGGCTGTTGCCGGCACCACCAGCTTGCCGCGCAACTTGCCGTTGACCTGCAGCACCAGTTCGATTTCGTCCTGCACCAGTGCGGCGGCGTCCACCTCCGGCCATGCCGCGTCGATGAGGTCGCCCAGTTGCTCGTGCAGCCCGAGCTCGTTCCACAGCACCCAAGTGGTGTGCGGCACCACCGGATACAGCACGCGCAGCAGGATCGTCAGCCCTTCGCGCGTGAGCGCGGCGGCGCCTGCCGCGGCCGGCGGCAATGCCTCCAGCGTGTTCAGCATCTTCATGCCGGCCGAGACGACGGTGTTGTACTGGATCCGCTCGTAGTCGTAGTTGGCCTGCTTCAACGCGAGATGCAAATCGCGGCGCGCCGCCTTGACGGCGTCCGCCGCGTCGCGCGCGTCGAAGGCGCCCGTCGAAGCCCGGATCACGTCGGCGCGCGCCTGCCCGAAGGCCCAGAGCCGCTTGAGGAAGCGATACCCGCCTTCCACGCCGGTGTCGGACCAGATGGCCGAGTCTTCGGGCGAGCCGGCAAACATCACGTAGAGGCGCGCGGTGTCGGCGCCGAAGCGGTCGATCAGCGTCTGCGGGTCGACGCCGTTGCGCTCCGACTTGCCCATCTTGCCCACGCCGCCGTATTCCACCGGCTGGAGGTCGGCCTTGTGCACGGCGTTGACGATGCGGCCCTCGGTATCGTGGCTGAACTCCACTTCCTCCGGCGGGATGTAGTCGATGCCGCCACCCGCATTGCGCCGGAAGAAGATGTGGTTGAGCAGCATGCCCTGCGTGAGCAGGCGCGTGAACGGTTCGTCGACGCGCACGAGGTCCATGTCGCGCATCACCTTGGTCCAGAAGCGCGCGTAGAGCAGGTGCAGGATCGCGTGCTCGATGCCGCCGATGTACTGGTCCATCGGCATCCAGTAGTCGTTGCGGCGGTCCACCATCATCGGCGCGTCGGGACAGGTGTAGCGCATGTAGTACCACGACGAATCGACGAAGGTGTCCATCGTGTCGGT
Organism: Betaproteobacteria bacterium; assembly: GCA_031410015.1. Classification (GTDB taxonomy): domain Bacteria; phylum Pseudomonadota; class Gammaproteobacteria; order Burkholderiales; family Casimicrobiaceae; genus VBCG01. Next base: position 3,057 of record JANNYI010000286.1, read on the forward strand.
TTCGCGCTTGCCCGGCTGCCCGCACTTCGGGCAGGGGACGTCGGTGAAATCAGCGCGCTTGTTGAGCGGATTGCCGCTGCCGTCGGGAATGCAGTCCTCCGGCAGCACCACCGGCAGGTCGGCTTCCGGCACCGGCACGGCGCCGCAGGACTTGCAGTGGATGATGGGGATCGGCGTGCCCCAGTACCGCTGGCGCGACACGCCCCAGTCGCGCAAGCGGTAGGTGATCCGCTTCTCGCCGAGGCCCTTGGCCGCAAGATCGGCCGCGACTGCGTCGACCGCGGCGGCGAAGGGAAGTTCGTCGTACTTGCCCGAGAACACGCAGCGCCCGCGCGTCTTGTCGGCGTACCACGGCTGCCACGCGTCGGTGGAAAACGCTTCGTTCTCGACGGCGATGACCTGCTCGATGGGAAGGCCGTATTTCTTCGCGAAGGCGAAGTCGCGCTCGTCGTGCGCCGGCACGCCCATCACCGCGCCGTCGCCGTAGCTCATCAGCACGTAGTTGCCGATCCACACCTCGACGGCCGCGCCGGTGAGCGGGTGCGCGACGAAGAGCCCGGTGCGCATGCCCTTCTTTTCCATCGTCGCCATGTCGGCTTCGATCACCGACCCGCGCTTGCATTCGTCGACGAATGCCGCGATGGCGGGGTTGCCCGCCGCCGCATGCGAGGCCAGCGGATGCTCGGCCGCCACCGCGCAGAACGTGACCCCCATGATCGTGTCGGCGCGCGTGGTGAACACCCAGAGCCGGCCGCCTTCGATGGGCAGGCCGTCCGCGCCGCGGATGTCGTGTGGAAACGCAAAGCGCACGCCCACGCTCTTGCCGATCCAGTTGGCCTGCATCGTCCTCACGCGCTCGGGCCAGCCCGGCATCGCGTCGAGTGACGTCAGCAACTCCTCGGCGTAAGCGGTGATCCGCAGGTAGTACATCGGGATCTCGCGCTTTTCCACCAGCGCGCCGGAGCGCCAGCCACGGCCGTCGATCACCTGCTCGTTGGCGAGCACGGTCTGGTCGACCGGGTCCCAGTTGACCACGCCGGTCTTCTGGTAGGCGATGCCCTTCTCCAGCATGCGCAGTACTACCGCTGGAACCAGTGGCTGTTCCTGCG
>JANNYI010000287.1:0-7042 GCA_031410015.1 Betaproteobacteria bacterium
GCCAGCACATCGCGCGCGGCGTGGTCCGTGGGCAGGGGCGACGAAACGGCAAGGCACGCGTGCTAAGCTCGGCCGATCACGCTGGCGTGCCTTAGTGCGCAACGCGCGACCCCGTGCCATGAAGGATGTTTATCCGCCCCCGATCGTGACGGTGTCCCCTGCGGGGTCCGGGCTCGCGCGCGCCCGCACCTGGCGCCATCGGCTCTACCGCTACCTGATCGACCGCCGCAACCGGCGGCACGCGTGGTTCGTGCTGGCATCCTTGTCCGTGCTCGGCGCTCTCGCGGCTGCCAAGGGCCTCATCGGCTACCACCTGGGAACCAGCCGGACGCTGACGCTGGAGGTCGCGCTGGGCATCGCCACCGCGGTAGCCGTCGTCTTCGGCCTCGGCCAGAAGAGAATGGAGCGCGCCCTGGAAGCGCGCTTCATGCGCAACACGCACGAGCACCGCAAGGCGCTGGCGGCGCTGGCCGATGAACTTGCGGCCGTGGAGGACCACGACCAGCTCGCGCAGGCCGTGGTCGATCGCTTCGATGCCCTGTTCGGTACCCGCGGCAGCGCGCTCTACCGGTGCCGCGACGACGGCGACTTCGTGCGCATCGCCGCGAACGACTCCCGCTACCCCGACCGGGTCGCCGCCAGCGACCTCGTGGTGCAGAAGTTGATCAAGGCCCATACCCCGGTGGCGGCAAGCGAGCTCGCCAGTCCCGTCGATGCGCCCATGGTGTGGCCGCTGCGGATCCGCGGCCAGCTCGCCGGCTTCTTTGCCGCCGGCGAGCATCACTACATCGAGAGTTTCGACCCGGACGAGATCGCTGGCGTCACCGAGCTTGCCAATGCCGCGGCCACCACGCTGGCGCTGCTGGAACCGACCCGGGCGGAGCACGCTGCATCAACGCCCCCGCCGCTGCCCCTGCACCTGTCGTCGTTCCTTGGTCGCGACGACGCAATGCTGCAGCTTCGCGATTTCCTGCGCTCCAACCGGTTGACCACGGTCACCGGCCCCGTCGGGATCGGCAAGAGCCGCCTTCTGCTGCAGGTGGCGGAAGCTGCCGCGGCCGACTTCCCGGGCGGCGTGTGCTGGGCCGATCTTGGCGCGTGCATCCGCGATGATGAATGTCCGGCTGCAATCGCGCGCGGCCTCGGCATCGGCGAGCACGCGGCGACACGCTACGCGGATCTTGCTGCGCACCTCGGCCCCGCGCGAACCTTGCTGGTGCTCGACGGCTGCGAGTCGATCCGCGACGGCAGCGCCGATGCGGCCGCCACGCTGCTTGCCTCCGCACCGGGACTCACCATCGCAGCGACCAGTCAGCAGGCGCTGGGCGTGCCCGGCGAACGTGAATTTCCGTTGCCGCCGCTGGCGGTCAGCGGCGCCGTTCCGGATGCCGTAAGCCTTTTCCTCGAGCGCGCCCGTGCGGTGCAGCCGGGCTTTGCGCCCGATGCCGCCACGCAGGTGGTGCTGGCCGACATCTGCACCGCGCTCGACGGGATGCCGCTGGCGATCGAACTGGCCGCGGCCCGGATGAAATTCTTCGATGCGCGGACCATCCGCGACGGCCTCTTCGCCCATGTTGCCACCGGCGCACGCGAAGGCGCCGCGTCCGGTGCTGGGACCTTGCAGGCGTCGCTCGCCGCGAGCTTTGCCCATCTCACCGCGGAGGAGCGCGTCGCTGCCCACGCATTGGCGAGCCTGGACGAACCCTTCACGCTGGCGGACGCGACGGCGGATACCTTCGGCGGCGACGCCGAGCATGCCGGCATCACGATTGCCGCGCTCGTCGACAAGTCATGGCTGTGCCGGCTCGACGGGCGCGGCGGCGCGGGCTCGGCGCAGTACCGGATGCTGGCGCCGCTTCGCCGCTATGCGCTGGAGCGCGGACCTGCCGCCGCGGGCCATGCTTCTGGCATACTTCCCCCCGCGCGCGACCCGGCGGCGGGAAGCGATCCGACAGCCTAGGAACAGCCATCAACGACACGCAAGCACCCGCGGAACGTTTAGGTCGTTACCAGATTCGCGAGATCATCGGCGAAGGCGCGATGGCCTGCGTCTACCGCGCCTACGACCCGGACATCAACCGCACGCTGGCCATCAAGCTGCTCAAGGCCCAGCTGCGCCTCGACAGCGAGTACCACACCCGCTTCCTGCGCGAGGCCAAGGGTGCGGGCGTGCTGTCGCATCCCAACATCGTCACGGTGTTCGACGTCGGCGAGGACCAGGGCCATCCGTACATCGCGATGGAACTGGTCGAGGGCCAGACGCTCGCCGATGAGATCAAGTCGAAGAAGGTGCTGACGACGAAGGACATCGTCGAGATCGGCATCCAGCTGGCCCGCGCGCTCGATTACGCGCACAAGAAAGGCATCGTCCACCGCGACGTCAAGCCTGGCAACATCATGCTGGTCGAGAACTCCAATGTGATCAAAGTCGCGGATTTCGGCATCTGCCGGATCGACGGCAACGACGCCAACGACGCCACGCAGCAGACGCAGCTCGGCAACGTGCTGGGCACGCCGCACTACATGTCGCCGGAACAGGTGCTGGGCGAGAAGGTCGATTCGCGCTCCGATCTCTTTTCCGCCGGCGTGGTGCTCTACCAGTTGCTGACCACCCACCTGCCCTTCACCGGCGACACGCTGATCAGCGTTGCCTACAAGATCACCAAGACCGACCCGCCGGCGCTCGACAAGCTGCGCCCCGACCTGCCGCTCTCGCTGCGCCGCGTGGTCGAGCGCGCGCTGAAGAAGCAACCCGACAAGCGCTTCCAGACCGGCGAGGAGATGGCGCAGGCGCTGGTGGCCGTGGCGCGTGAGCTGGCCGACGAGGGCCAGAAGCAGGGCCGCCGCGGACTGCCGCTGCCGGTGCGCTGGGCACTGGCGATGGCGGCACTGGTGGCCGTCACGATGACACTGACCGCGACGGTTCTCTACAACCGGCAATACGCGGCGATGATGGATCAGGCCAAGGACTACGGCGGCTCGCTTGCCAAGTTCATGGCCACGCAGAACGCCGTGCCGCTGCTGTCGGACGACGCGGCGGCGATGGACGTCTTTGTGCAGGAAACGCTCGGGCGCCAGGACTTCAACCACATCGTGGTCATCGACGACCAGAGCATTGTGCGCGCGGGCAACACCGCGGCGCAGGTCAATGCCAAGTATGTGGCGCCGCCGGCCACGCCAATGGTGTCCAAGGACGCGGGCGTGAAGGTGGTCAGCTACCTCAACAAGGACGGGCGCGAAGTGCTCGACTTCGGCGCCCCGGTGCTGTTCCAGGGCAAGGAAATCGGCCGGGTGCAGCTCGGCATCTTCGCCGCCCCGCTCACCGCGGTGGCCAACCTGATGCTGGTGATGCTGGCGATCCTGACGCTCGTCACCGTCGCCGCGGTCGCGGCCGGCACGTATTTCCTGGCGCAGCGGCTGTCCTCGCCAGCGCGCGTCTTGCGCAACTCGCTGCAGGAGCTCGCGAACGGCCGCTACGACTACCGGATCGCGGACAAGCGCAAGGACGAGTTCGGTGAACTGTTTGCCGAGTTCGACCGCACCGCCGCGGCACTCGAACAACGCCACGACCCGGGGAAGGCCGCGGCGACGACACCCCCGCCGGCGAGCTGACGCGATGGGTCTGCCCTGGCTGCCGGGTGCGCTGCTGGTGATGGCCGTGGCGCTGGCGGGTTGCGCCACACCCACGCCGCCCGCCGCGCGGGCACCCGAACCGCCGCCCCGCGCGGCGGCGCCTGCCATCCCCATGGACGGCGTCGTGGCGCGCGACGCCGATTTCGCGCTGGTGCTGGTCCGCAGCGGGGATACGTATGCGACGCTGGCGCAACGCTTTCTCGACGACGCGGGCAAGGCTTGGTGGTTGTCGAAATTCAATCACGACGAGGCGCTGGAGGCCGGCGCGCTCGTCGCCGTGCCGCTGCAGGTGCGCAATGCCATCGGCGTGTATCCCAGCGGCTACCAGACCATCAGCGTGCTCTGCTATCACCGTTTCGGCACCCGCGGGGGCAGCCGCCTCAACGTGACGGCGGCCGCGTTCGAGGCGCAGATGGATTACCTTGCGCGCAACGGATTCACGGTGGTGCCGATGTCCCGGCTGGCCGGTTTCCTCGACGGACGCGTCGCGCTGCCCCCGAAGACCGTGGTGATCACGATCGACGACGGCTACAAGTCGAGCTTCGAGATCGCGTGGCCGATCCTGCGCAAGTTCGGCTTTCCGGCCACCGTCTACCTGTACTCGGATTTCGTCGGCGCCGGCGACGCGCTGACGTGGGGCCAGATGAAGGAGATGACCGCCGGCGGCCTCATCGACATCCAGCCGCACTCGAAGACGCACGCCAACCTCACGCTGCGGTTGCCGGGCGAGACCGACGCGCGCTATCGCGAGCGCATCCGGCGCGAAGTCGAGGCGCCGGTGGCCACGATCAAGGACAAGCTTGCGCTGTCGAGCATGAGCTACGCGTACCCGTACGGCGACGTCAACGAATACGTCGTGGAGCTGCTGGCGAAGCAGAAGGTCAACCACGGCGTGACCGTCACGCCCGGCGGCAACGCGTTCTATGCATATCCGTTCATGCTCCGCCGCAGCATGGTATTCGGCAACGACGACCTTGAGGCGTTCAAGGCCAAGTTGACCACGTTCGTGCGGACAGGCGCGCGGTGACCGCGATCACGCCCGCGGGGCGCATAGCGCGCCTTGCTGCCGCCCTGCTGGTCCTGCTGGTGGCAGCGTGCACGCCGCCGCCGGCGGTGCGCGTCCCCGAACCCGAGCCTCCGGCGCCGCCGCTGGTGAGCGAGAACGCACAGCGCCAGGCGGTGGCTCGCCACCGCAAGCTCGCGCAGGATGCGACGCGCGCCGGCGATCTTGCCGCCGCGGCCACGCAGTGGCAGATTCTCACGCTGCTGGTGCCCACCGATGCCGCCTACCGGGACGCGCTGGCAACCGCGCGCGCGGGCATCGCCACGGGCGTACGCGAACAGATCAGCGCGGCCAATGCGGCGCTGGCGGCGGGTGAGCAGGAGCGCGCGGCACAGGCCGCATTGCGCGCGCTGGCGCTCGATCCCGAGAATGCGGACGCCGCTCGGCTCCTGCGCGACGTGGACAAGCGGCGCATGGCGCGCACCCAGGCCGACCGCGCCAACCGGGCCCGGCTCGAGGACCAGCTGGCCATCCGCAATGCGGTGCAGAATCAGTCTTCCGCCGGCGAGTACAGCCAGTCGTTCGATATCGATCAGGCCGTGGAGTTGTTCCGCGCCGGGGATACCGCCGGGGGACTGCGCGAGCTGCGGGCCTTCGTCGATGCCCATCCCGGCAACCCCGCCGCGCGGCGCCGTGCCGGACAGGTGGTGGCCGACCGGGCGCGCGAGCTGGAGGACAAGGGTGCGCGCGCCGAGGCTTTGGACCTCTACGACCAGGCCACGGCCATGTATGGCGACAAGGCGCCGTGGGCGGCGCGGGCCGCCAACCTGCGCAAGTTGCCGGGTCCCGCTACGGCCGCCAAGCCCAAATCCTGACGCCCGACGACGCCGTCACGGTTTCTTGGTGGTGGCGCCGAACTTGTCGTTCATCCGCTTGCGCAAGTCGATTGCGCGCTCGCGTTCAAGCTTGGCTTTCTGGTTGCCGGGTTCGAGCGCCAGAACCTTGTCCCACTTGGCGATGGCCTCGTCGAGGTTTTGCCGCTGAAACGCCTGCGTGGCATCGCGCTCGTACCGACGTGCGAGCTGCGTGCGTGCGGCATCACGCTGCAGCACGGCGTCGCGGTTGCCCGGATCGCGCTGTGCCGCATCGCGAAAGGCCTCATAGGCGCCTTCGAGATTGCCGGCGCGCTGCATGTCGAGACCCTGCTGCATCAACGCCGACGAGGCGTTGCGCGGGGTTGCGCTGTCGACCGATGCGAGCTTGATCGATTCGTCCGGCGCATCTGCCGCCGGGGCCGGCGCGCGTGGCGCGGCGGCTGCCGCGGCCGCACCTGGTGGCGGCGCCTTGCCGGGGATCTTGATCACTTGACCGGCTGCAAGGCGGCTGGGGTTCTGAATGTCGTTGTAGCGGGCCAGGATATAGAACCGGAACCGGTCGCCCAGATATTGCTGCGCCAGCTTCGACATGGAGTCGTCGCGTTGCACCGTATAACGGAACGACACGGCGCCCAGTTCCTTCTGCGGGTCTGCTTTGATCTGGTCCATCAGCTTGCGCGCCAGATCGTTGGAGGCATCGAGCGCCTGAGCTTGTTCCAGCTTCGCGCGGGCGCCTGCCTCGTCGCCGTTCTGCAGGAGATCGATCGTTTCGATCGCGAGGCGCTGCGCCTGGGCCTTGGCCTGCGCCGGCGTCAGTTCGGGCACCACCGGCGCCACCGGCTTGGGTGCTTCGGCCACCACCACCGGTGGCGGCGCGACCGGTGCGGGAGCTACCGGCGCGGGGGGCGGCGTGGCACACCCTCCCGCGAGCAGCAGTGCCGTCAGCACCCCCCCGGCACACGCGGTCCGTAGCCATGCACCATGCTCCACCTGCCGTGAAATCGCCGTCATGCGTTGCCTTTCCAGTGCCCTCGACCCCGGTGTGTCAATCGCCGCTGCCGCGCCATGTCGCAGTGCGGCAATATCATCGTAGCCCGCAACGCCCAATCGGGAAAGGGGAATATTGCACCCTCCGGCGGGCAATATTCAATGTTACGGTCCCGAAACACGTGCCGATCGGGCCTCGGCTGTGGCAGCAGGTTGCATTGCATCAAATCGCGGCCGCCGGCCGCGGCTGATCCAGATCGGTGCACCAGACGGCCAGCGCCGAGAAATTGTCCTGTTCCGGGCCGCCGCGCGCACGAACCTGCTCCTCCATCCGGCGCAGCCAGTCGGCCGGCGACACGGCGGCAACCAGCGCTGCCTCCATTGCGCTCTCGTCGATGTACTCCCAGAAGCCGTCGGTGCAGAGGAGGAAGATGTCACCGCCGGCGATCGCGAAGTCGGTGGCACCGACGGACGCGGTGTTCTCGCCGTCGTGGCCCAGTGCCGCGAACAGGCGGCTGCGCTCGGTCGATTCGCGGGTGGCCTC
>JANNYI010000288.1:0-7348 GCA_031410015.1 Betaproteobacteria bacterium
GTCGAGGGATTCGAGTCCGACCGACAGCCGGATCATCTCGGGGAGCACGCCGGCGGCGCGCTGCTCGTCTTCGGTGAGCTGCCGGTGCGTGGTCGACGCGGGGTGAATGACCAGGGACTTGGCATCGCCGACATTGGCGAGGTGCGACAGGAACTGCACGGCTTCGATGAACCGCACGCCGGCGGGTGCCCCGCCCTTGATGCCGAAGGTGAGGATGCCGCCCGATCCCTCCGGCAGGTAGCGCTGCGCCAGTGCGTGGTACGGATCGCCGGCAAGCCCCGGATAGCGCACCCACGCCACAGCGGGATGGGCCTGCAGGTGCTGCGCCACCGCCAGCGCGGACGCGCAATGCCGCGGCATGCGTAGGTGCAGCGTCTCGATGCCCTGCATCAGCAGGAATGCGGAGTGCGGCGCGAGCGTGGGGCCAAGCGTGCGCATCGTTTCCATCCGTGCCTTCATCGTGAAGCCGAAATCGCCGAACGTTTCGAAGAAGCGCACGCCGTGATAGCCGCGGGAGGGCTCCGTCATCTGCGGGAAGTTGCCGTTATCCCACGGAAAGCGGCCCGACTCGACCACGACGCCGCCCATGGTGGTGCCGTGGCCGCCCAGGTATTTGGTGACGGAATGCACGACGATGTCCGCGCCGTGCTCGAACGGGCGGCACAGGTACGGCGAGGCCAGCGTGTTGTCCACGACCAGCGGCACGCCCGCGGCGCGGGCCACCGCACCTATCGCGGCGAGATCGGCAACGTTCAATTGGGGATTGCCGATGGTCTCGGCGTAGATGGCTTTCGTATTGGTCCGCAGCGCCGCGCGAAAGTTCGCGGCATCGTCGCCGTCGACGAACGTGGCCTCGATGCCGAACTGCGCGAAGGTGACGGCGAGCTGCGAATAGGTGCCGCCATACAGCGTGCGCGCGGCGACGATATGGTCGCCGGCCCGGCACAGCGTCAGCAGCGCGACCATCTGCGCCGCCATCCCGGTGGCGGTGGCGAGCGCCGCCCGGCCGCCTTCCAGCGCGGCGATGCGCTCCTCGAGCGCGGCGACGGTGGGGTTGGCAATGCGCGAATAGACGTTGCCGAACGTCTGCAGGTTGAAGAGGCTGGCCGCGTGGTCGGCGCTGTCGAACACGAACGATGTCGTCTGGTAGATGGGCAGCGCGCGCGCGCCGGTGGCGGCGTCGGGAATCTGGCCCGCGTGGAGGCACAGCGTATCGAAGCCGAATTTGCGATCAGCCATGGCTTGTGAGTTCCTTCATCCGGCGCGCCGCGCGGAGATCATGCCGGTGTTGACGCCGGCCAGGTTGAGGCCACCCAGGATGCGCGCGTGCTCGATCTTGACGCAGCGATCCATTACGACGTCGAGCCCGCCCGCAAGCGCCACCTGCGCGGCGGCGTCGTTGCGGATGCCAAGCTGCATCCACAGCACGCGTGCGCCCCTGGCCACCGCGGCGTGCGCGATCGGCTCGATGTCGGCCGGCTTGCGGAAGCAGTCCACCATGTCGACCGGACCGGGGATCGAGGCGAGATCGGGATAGCACACCTGTCCCAGCACCTCCCGATAGGCGGGATTGACGGGAATGATCGTATAGCCGTGATCCTGCATGTACTTGGCCGCGAAGAAGCTGGGGCGATGCCAGTGCGCGGACAGGCCGACCACCGCGATGGTTCGCGTTTGCGCGAGGATGCGGCGCAGGCCGGCGATGTCGTCAACGAGCGGCATCGGCACGGCAGGCAAGGTTGATGGAGCCGGCTTCGGCCTGTCGGCGATGGCGCGTGACTACCATCGTGGTGGCTGGTTGTACGGGTAGTCGTTGGAAATCCTGCGCACCGACGAAATCGAGTTCGACAGGCCATAGGGCAGGTTGGGGTAGTCGCCGGGGCCGAGCGTGCGGCACTGGCCGCCGAAGTTGGCATCGGTGCAGAAAAGCCAATAGCCTTGCTCGATGCGCAGCGACACTGCGCGGTCGTTGAACCCGCTGCCATCCAGATTGCCGAGTACATCGCTGGTGACGAAGAGCGAGCGGCCGGAGAAATTGGGGCCGTCGTACATGACGAGACGCGGATTGCCCGTCTGGCCGGTGCCCCAGCCACCGCCATCCATGCCGCCACCACCGCCACCGCCGTCGATGGGACGCGCCGTACTGACCTGGCCCGTGACGGCGCCCAGCTGGTCGTAGCGACCGGGGGGGAACACCTCGCAGGTGCTGTAGAAGTTGGCGTCCACACAGAGTTGCCAGGTGCCGCGCGAGACGATGGCCGACGAGGCACGGTCGTTGAAACGGATCTCGTCGAAGTTGGCGACGGGGCCGGCCAGCGAGACCGAGCGGCCCGCAAGGCTCCATGAATCGAAGAGCACGATCGCGCCGCCACCACCCGGGTACGCGCCACCCGGGTAGCCGCCGCCACCGCTGCTCCAGCCGACTTCGCGCAGTGACGACACCGCGTTGGCCAGGCCCATCGCGCGCAGGCTGCCGTAGTCGCCCGGCTGCAACGTGACGCACTGGCCGCGATAGAACGCGTCGGAACAAAGCTGCCACGCGCCGCGGCGGACGCGGACCGATGCGGCGCGGTCGTTGAAGCCCCAATCGCTGAGATTGGAGACCGAACCGGTGGCGGAGTAGCTCGGCCCGCCGAAACCCTCGTATTGATACAGGGTGATCTCCTGCGCAAACAGGGCGGATGCGGTACCCAGCGCCAGCACCGCGGCAAAGTGCTTCAGCATGACGTCTCCCGGCGTCGGTTCTGCGGTGGCAACGCGCCACCGCGCAACCTTGTTCCCGTCATTTTAGACCTGCGGAACCCGCGCGCTGGCTGGCGCGGCCGGCGTGCTCGGCATGGCCTCCGAAACCGCCGGCGTCTGAACCCGGATGGGCTTCTGCTTGGGCTCCGGGTGCCAGCCCACCACCGCCACCATCACCATGAAGCCCACGACGTAGGCGACCGCGACGTGCCATCCTCCACGCACCCAGGCGACGGCCGAGCGCGCTTCCGGAAACATGCTGGCCAGCGCAACGCCGGCCGACGAGCCGAACCAGATCATCGATCCGCCAAAGCCGACGGCATACGCCAGAAAGCCCCAGTCGTACCCGCCTTGCTTCAATGCGAGCGCGGTAAGGGGAATATTGTCGAAGACCGCGGAGACGAAGCCCAGCCCGAACGCCACCGGCCACGACGCGTCCGGCAGCTTGTGCACTGGCATCATCGACGCGGACAGCACCAGCGCCAGCAGGAAAATCGCACCGCGCAATGCGCCGCGTAATTCTTCCCAGTGCGGGCGCCGCACCGGGACGCAGGCCAGGATGGCAACCCAGACCGCGGCGCCGATGAACGGAAACTGGTCTGAAAGGTGGTTGAAGCGAATGTTGACCACCACGTTGACCACGATGGCGGTAACCAGGATGACTGCCACGATACCCAGGCGAACCCAGTCGACATGAACGTTGGCGCTCGAATCCTTGATGATCGGCGAGAACTTCTGCTGCTGCAGCGATGCCGGGATGCCGAACACAACCAGCGCGACCACCGCACCGGCATAGGCCTCAAACACCTGGAACGGATGCACGCCGTCGATCCACATCATCGTCGTCGTCGTGTCGCCGACGACGCTGCCCGAACCCCCGGCGTTGGACGCGGCGACGATGGCCGCCAGATAGCCGATATGCAGCTTGTGCCGGAACACGACGGCGGCAATGGTGCCGCCGATCAGCGCGGCCGCAATGTTGTCGAGGAAGCTCGACAGCACGAAGATCATGATCAGCAGGACAAAGGCACCCTTCCAGTCATCGGGCAGGTAGTTGGGCAGGATCGCGGGTATGCGGCTGGCCTCGAAGTGCTTGGACAGCAGCGCAAAGCCGAGCAGCAGGCCCAGCAGGTTGAAAATGAGCACCCATTCGTGACCGATATGGGTGACGAATCCGGTCACGCCAGCGCCTTCCGCGAACGGCGAGAACAGCACCTTGTAGATGCTGATCACCGCCAGTCCGACCACAGCCACGCGCAGCGTATGGTGGTGAAACAACGCCACGCCCAGCAACGTGGCGGCGAACAGCAGGAAGTCGACAGGGACCGGCCCGATGGAGGGAGGATCGGGGAACCCGACCGCCGCCAGCGCGCAGGGGGTGACGAACGCGGCCGCAAGGCCGGCGATCAACGAGGCGGCAGGGTGGCCTGGCCGGGTCCGGGCATGCGGGGACGGCAATGCGAAACTGGGCATCGGTGGAGCCTTCGACGGGGATTGGGTCGGCGCAACGTGGCAGGCCGGGGGGACGGGCGTGTCCCCGAGGCGGCCTTCGCCCACGAACCGCCCCCCCGGGTCGTGTGCGAGTGCCGTCCGGCGTTGGAGGGTGACGCGGATTGTAACCGCGCGGCGTGTCCCATCGGGAGGCCGCGTCTGCGGGAGGGCGGCGCGGCGATCGGTCGCCGCCCGCTGGCGCCGGCCGGCACCAACCCCGCAGGGCCGCTGTTGCGCCGGCCTGACGCCCCGACGCAAATAGTTGAAAATAGGCGCGATCCTTGCTTTATGTACCCGGATTCGAGCAGTTCCGGTCTCAGTTCGGCCGGTTGGCGGCGGTACCGGAGGACAGGTGCCGCCGTTGGCCATGGCCGCTACCGGCCCGTATCCAACTCGGCGAGCCCATGGCCCTAACGCGATCCGTTAATCGCATCGACCTCCCGGCGCACACCATCGGTGAGCCGGTCGAGCGTGGATCGCTGTCGGCGTTGTCGCGGCGCAAGCTCGATGCGCTGGGCCTGCCCGTGGCCTACGTCGACCGCAACCAGCGGTACCGGTTCGTCAACAAGGCCTTTCTCGACTGGCTGGGCAAGCGCGAGCCCGAGGTCATGGGCCGCGAGGCCATCGAGGTGCTGGGCCGCGAGGTGTTCCAGCTCTACCGCGCCTATATCGAAGCGGCGTTGTCGGGGGAGCGCACCACCTACGAACGACAGCTGATCACGCCGGGGCGCCCGGCGCTGTGGATCCGCGTCGACTACTACCCGGATCGCAATCCGCAGGGCCAGGTGCGCGGCTTCATCGTCACCTACAGCGACGTCGACCACCTGAAACGCCTCGAACTGGAAGCCGGCCAGCGCGAGCATCGGCTGCGGCTTGTCACCGACAGCGTGGGCGTGCCGATCCTGTACTTCGACCGGCAACTGAAGGTGCGCTTTGCCAACAAGCCCTTCGGCGCGCGCATCGGCGCGCCGGCGGAAGACGTGCCCGGGCACACGCTGAAGGAGGTGCTGCCGCCCGACGCGTTTGCCGAGATGCAGGGCTACGTCGAGCGTGCGTTCGCCGGGGCCACCGTTTCGTACGAGCGGCGCGAGCAGATGCTGGACGGCGACAATCGCTGGACCCGGATCACGCTCTTTCCCGATCGCGAAATGGGTGGCCGCGTGGGTGGCGCCTTCGCGGTGATGACCGACATCGAGGAGGACATCCGCATCCGCGACGCGCTGAAGTCGCAGGAAGCGCAGATGCGGCTCTTTGCGGACAACATTCCCGGCCCCGTCGCCTACCTCGACCGCAACCTCAAGTACACGTTCGTCAACCAGGCGTTCGCCAATGCGGTGTTAAAGCCGCAGGACGAGATCTACGGCAAGACGCCGTTCGAGGTGATGACCGCCGACGTGGCGGCGTTCCTGCGACCGATCCTGAAGCGCGCGCAGGCCGGCGAGCACGTCGAGTACGAGCGCGTGGGCAACACGACGCAGGGCCAGCGGCGCTGGCTGCACGGGCGGATCGTGCCGGACCTCGACGTCGCGGGCAACGTGCGCGGCCTCTACTGCACCGAATACGACATCCACGATCTCAAGCAGACCGAGCAGGCGCTGGCCTCGCGCGAGGAACAGCTGCGTCTGTTCAACGACAACATTCCCGAACCCATCGTCTACGTCGGCGAGGACGGCCGCTACGAGTTCGTGAACGAGGCCTTCCTGCGGCTGGTGGGCCTGACCCGCGAGCAGGTGGTGGGCAAGACGACGGACGAGGTGCTGGGCTCGGAACTCGCTGCCGCGCTCACGCCGCGCCGCGACCGCGCCGACAGCAACGTGCCGGTGATCTACGAGCGCTCGCTGATCGACGCGTCGGGGCGCGAGCGCTGGATCCGCGTGCGGTGCGTGCCCGACCTGCGCTTCGACGGCACGGCCAAGGGCGAGTACGTCGTCGGCCACGACATCACCGACTTGAAGCAGGCGCAGGACGAGCTGGCCACGCGCAGCGGCACGCTGCGCGCGATCATGGACGGCGTGCCGGCGCCGGTGGCGTACATCGATCGCGACGAGCGCTGCCTGTATGTGAACCGCGCGTTCCTCCAGTTCTTCGGGCTGACGCAGGACCAGGTCAGCGAGATGCGCCTGCGCGACGTCGTCGGGCACGCGATCTACCAGAGTGCGCAGGCGATGCTGACCCGCGCGCTGGAAGGCGAGTCCACCGCCTTCGACCGGCTCGTGCAGGGCGCCAACGCCGTGCGGCGCTGGATGACGATCCGCGTGGTGCCCGACGCGTCGCCCTCGGGCGAAGTACACGGCGCGTTCGTGCTGATGAACGACATCCACGGCTTGAAGCAGGCGCAGGAAGCGTTGCGCGACTCCGAGGCCGAGCTGCGGCTCATCATGGACAACGTGCCGGCGCGCGTCTCATCGATCGACCGCGACTACAAGTATCGCGTGGTCAACCGCCACAACGAGGAATGGCTGGGCGAATCGCGCAACGCCATCACCGGACGGCACATCGCCGAGGTGATGGGCAACGAGCGCGCCAACCAGCTGGGTCCGCTGCTCGATCGCGTGCTGCAGGGCGAGACGGTGATCACCGAGCGCGAACTGATCCAGCCCGACGGCCAGCAGCGCTGGGAAGCGCTGCACTTCGCGCCGAAGGTCGACGGCGAAGGCAACGTCACCGGCATCTATGCCGTGCACACGGACATCCACGACCAGAAGCGCAACGAAGAGGAATTGAAGCGCGTCAACTGGATGCTCTCGTCGCACATCAACAACACGCCGCTGGCGGTGCTGGAGTGGGACCGCGACTTCAAGCTCGTGCGCTGGTCGCCGCAGGCCGAGAACATCTTCGGCTGGAAGTCCGAGGAAATCCTGGGCGTGCCGCTCGACAACAGCCCGTTGCTGCACGAGGAGGACCGCGCCGGATTTGCCGGCCTGGTGGGGCGACTCATGAGCGGCGAGGAGCCGCGCGCCACGGGCCTCACGCGCAATCATCGCCGCGACGGGGAGACGATCTGGTGCGAGTGGTACCACTCGGCCCTGCTGGACGAGGAGGGCCGGATCGTCTCGATTCTCTCGTTCGTGCAGGACGTGTCGTCGCGGATCCAGGCCGAGGAGCGGCTGCAGTA
>JANNYI010000289.1:0-3409 GCA_031410015.1 Betaproteobacteria bacterium
GTCGTCGTTGAGCAGCACCAGGTCTGCCGCCTCGCGCGCGACCTCGGTGCCCCGCGCACCCATCGCCACGCCGATGTCGGCGGCCTTGAGCGCCGGGGCGTCGTTGACGCCATCGCCGGTCATCGCCACCACCTCGCCGCGGGCGCGATACGCCTGTACCAGCCGCAGCTTCTGCTCGGGTTGCACCCGGCAGAAGATGCAGGCATCCGCGATGCGCGAGCGCAGTTCAGCGTCGGTCATCGCCGCAAGCTCGGCCCCGGTGATGAACGTACCATCGGTGGGCAGCCCCACCTGCCGTGCGACCGAGATCGCAGTGACGGGGTGATCGCCCGTCATCATCACCACGCGGATTCCCGCCGCATGGCACTGCGCGATCGCCTGCGGCACGTCAGGGCGCACCGGATCCTCCAGCGCAATCAGGCCCACGAACTCGAAATCGAAATCATGCTGGTTACCGGGCAGCACCGCGGCGTCGAAAGTGGCCCGCGCGACACCGAGCACACGCAGGCCATCGCCCGCCAGCCGCGTCACCTGCGCTTCGATCGCGGCACTGCGCGCGGCATCGAGGTGGCACAGGTCGACGATGGCCTCGGGCGCGCCTTTGGCCGCGATCATCCGCGCGCGCCGGTCAGGCGATTGCCACACGCGCGACATGGCAAGCATCGCGCGCGAAAGCGGATAGTCGTCGACCAGCGTCCAGTCGGCGTGCAGGTGCTCGGTGCCGGCCAGCAGGCGCTGGCCTGCATCGCCGATGGCCGATTCCATCGGATCGAACGCGCGACGATGGCTGGCCAGCACGGCGAACTCCAGCACGTCGTGCAGCGTTTCCTGTAGCGGCGCGGCACCGGCCTCCACCGTGTCGTAGCCGTCGCCTTCTGTCCACAGCCGCCGCAGCACCATTCGATTGGCGGTCAGTGTGCCGGTCTTGTCGACGCACAGCACCGTTGTCGCGCCCAGGAGCTCGATGGCCGGGATGTTCCGTGCCAGCACCTGTTCGCGCGCCAGCCGCCACGCGCCCAGACCGAGGAACAGCGTGAGTACCACCGGCAGTTCCTCGGGCAGGATGGCCATCGCGAACGTCAGTCCCGCCAGCAGGCCGTGCAGCCAGTCGCCGCGCAGCAGCCACCATGCGATGCCCAGCGCGCACGCCAGGGCCAGGCCGACGCCGGCGATCCATTGCACGACGCGACGCGTCTCCTGCTGGATGGGCGTGTTTTCGCTGCGGATGCCGGCGAGCGACTTGCCGATGCGGCCCAGTGCGCTGCGCTCGCCCGTGGCGATCACGCGGCCGCGCGCGCTGCCCTGCGTGACCAGCGTACCGGCCAACGCCTGCGTGGGATCGGTGCCGTTCGGATTGCCGATGGCAACGCCCGTCGGCGGCCCCGCCTGCTTGATCACCGGCGCGGATTCTCCGGTGAGCAGCGACTCGTCGACCGCGAGGTACGACGATTCGACGAGCTGCACATCGCCCGGCACGCGATCGCCTTCGGCGAGCAGCAGGATGTCGCCGACCACGAGGTCGCGCCCGGCGATGCGGCGCGGCTGTCCGTCGCGCAGCACCAGCGCGCGCGGGCTCGACAGATCGCGCAGCGCCTCCAGCGATTTCTCGGCGCGCCGCTGCTGGACGAAGGTGATGCCCATGACCACGAAGACGAAGCCGAGCAGCATCAACGCCTCGTGGCGATCGCCCAGCACCATGTAGATGGCCCCGCAGGCCACCAGCAGCAGGAACATCGGCTCGGTGACCACCTCGCGCAGCAGGCGCAGCACGCCGCGCGGCTTCGATACCGGCAGTTCGTTGGGGCCGTCCAGCGTGAGACGTCGCCGCGCCTCGGTTTCGGTCAGTCCGTCAGGCAGGAGGAGAGGATCGCCCACGATGGCGCATGCCGGCTCAGGTTTTCGTGGGCGTGGTGGCGCCGCCGTGGTCGAGATCGGGGCGCCGCCACGGGTCCACATGGGTCATCAGATTCAACACCCGGTGCCGCTGCAACACGCGCTGCCTTGCCGCCACGGCAATGTCGTGGCCCGCCTCGACGCTGATCGCGGCGTCCACTTCGAGGTGCGCATCGACGACGATCATGTCGCCCATCTTGCGGGTGTGCACGTCGTGCACGCCGCTCACGCCCGGCGTGTCGAGCAACGTGGCACGGATGGCCGCCACTTCCTGTTCGTCCACCGCGCGGTCCATCAGGTCGTGCAGCGCATCCCAGCCGAAGCTCCAGCCCATTCGCGCCACCATGAAGCCCACGATCAGCGCGGCGATGGGGTCGAGGATGGGGTAGCCGGCGAGGTTGCCGATGATGCCGATGCCCACGACCAGCGACGACGCCGCATCCGAGCGCGCATGCCACGCATTGGCGACCAGCATGCTCGACTTGACGCGCTTGGCCACGCGCAGCATGTAGCGGAACAGTGTTTCCTTGGCGATCAGCGCGGCGCACGCCACCCACAGCGCGATGACGTGGACCTGCTGCACCGTCTCCGGATTCTCGAGCTTGCGAAACGCGGACCACAGCATCCCGGCGCCGACGGCGAGCAACAGCAGACCCAGTACCAGCGACGCCGCCGTTTCGAAGCGCTGGTGCCCGTACGGATGATCAAGGTCGGCATCCTTCTTGCCGTGGTGGCTGGCGAACAGCACGACGAAGTCGGACACGAGATCGGACAGCGAATGGATGCCGTCCGCGACCAGCGCCTGCGACTTCGCCAGCACGCCGACCACGATCTGGACGGTGCTCAGCACCACGTTGACGCCGACGCTGACCCAGGTGCTGCGCGAGGCCGCCGCCGCGCGTTCGACCGGGTCGTGCGGGGCGTCTTCGGGGTCGTCGTGGCGATCGGGAAGATTCATGGAGGAGCCAAGGGACGCGCGTCGCGTTCGAGGCGGACGGACTGCGCCCTGGTCAACGGGTCACATCGGCTGATTTTACGCCGTGTATCGCCCGCATTCATTGATGCAGAGCATGCCGCGTGCAATGCGTGACCCGGCTTGGCGCGTGGACGGGCCGCCTGGCGCGTACTCCCGATCCACTGACCGACCATGTAACATTCACTGTTGCCTTATCAACGGCGGTGCCGTGGCATCGATCCCTCTCCTGCGCATTGCTACTTTGTGGTTCGTGCTTGTCCAGGCGGCGCTGGCGGCTGAGCCGCGCAATGTGCTTATCCTCTTTTCCAACAATCGGCTGGTGCCGGCCAACGTCGCGATCGATCGCGGTTTGCGCGCCGCGCTGGCCAGTCCGGCCGATCGGCCCACGCAGATCTTTTCCGAGTTCCTGGATCGCCCCGAGTTCAGCGGCGAGGCCTATGAACGGACGATGATGACCTACCTGCGCGACAAGTATGCCGCGCACCCGCCGGATGCGATCGTCACCGTGTCCGATGAGGCGCTCGATTTCCTGCTGCGCCA
>JANNYI010000290.1:0-2153 GCA_031410015.1 Betaproteobacteria bacterium
CCCTGGTTGTCAATCCGTGCCCGACCGGAGGGGCATTCGGCCGGGTGCCCGGTTGCCGGCGTTGCCACTGCAGCGGGGGGAGTCCATGTTGCAGTGCAGCTAGACCTTACCCTTCCACGGCACGACCAGCCGCTCGATGTAGCGCATCAGGAGGTCGAACAGGTAGGCAATGATGCCGATGACGACGATGCCCATGATCACGATGTCGGTGCGCAGGAAGTTGGATGCATTCAGCACCATCTGGCCCAGGCCCGCCTGGGCGGCGACCATTTCAGCGGCGACGAGCGTGGTCCAGCCGAAGCCGATGGCGATGCGCATCGAGGTCAGGATCTCGGGCATCGCGCCCGGGATGACCACGTGCCAGATCACCTGCCATTTCGACGCGCCCATCGAATTCGCGGCATGGATCTGTTCCTGCGCCACCGACCGCACGCCGGCGCGTGCGCTCATGGCCATCGGCGCGAAGCAGGCGAGGTAGATCAGCAGGATCTTGGCCGTTTCGTCGATGCCGAACCAGATCACGATCAGCGGCAGGTAGGCGAGCGGCGGCAGCGGGCGATAGAACTCGATCGGCGGGTCGAAGATGCCGCGCATGATGCGCGAGACGCCCATCGCGATGCCGACCGGGATGGCCGTGATGCAGGCCAGGAAAAATGCCAGAAAGACCCGCCACATGCTCCAGCCGAAGTGCGTCAGCAGCGGCGCATCCGGCGTCTGGCCGGTGGCCGATTCGTAGAGGCGCAGCAACACGTTTTCCGGCCGCGGCAGGAAGAGCGGCGGCACCCATTTCAGCCACGCGGCAAGCCACCACAGGCCGAGCAGGACGACGATGGTGACGATCGAGATGAGCGTGCTGCTGCCCTCGCCGGGCGTGGCATAGCTCGAGACGCGGGGCTTGGCGATTTTCATGCGCGACGCTCCATCATTCGCCGCGCGGACCGCCGCCGGCCATGACGTCGACCTCGACTTCGCGGTTGTGGATCACGGCCAGCACTTCCTCGCGCACGCGGATGAAATCGGGACTCGACTTGATGGCGCGGGCATTGCCGGTCTCGACGAAGCGGCGGCCGAAGTCGAGCTTGTATTCGTGCGAGATCTTGCCGGGGCGCGGCGTCATCACGATGAGATGCGTGGCGAGGAACAGCGCTTCCTCCACGCTGTGCGTGATGAAGAACACCATCTTGCCGGTGCGATGCCACACCTGCAGGATCAGTTCCTGGATGGACTCGCGGGTGAAGGCATCGAGCGCGCCCAGCGGCTCGTCCATCAGCATGAGTTCCGGGTCGGACGCCAGCGCGCGCGCGATGCCCACGCGCTGCTGCATGCCGCCCGACAATTCGTAGATGGCGCGCTCGGCGAAATCGGTGAGGCCCACGAGCTGCAGCTTTTCGAGCGCGATCTTGCGTCGCTCGGCCGCGGCCACGCCGCGCATGCGCAATCCGAACTCGACATTCTTCACGACATTGAGCCACGGCATCAGCGCGTGCTTCTGGAACACCACGCCACGATCGGCGCCGGGACCGGTGACCAGCGTGCCGTCGAGTTCGATCGTTCCGTCGGTGGGCGGCAGGAAGCCGGCGATGCATGACAGCAGCGTGGTCTTGCCGCAGCCGGAGGCCCCGATCGCGACCACGAAATCACCGTCGCCGATGTCGAGGTTGACGTTGGACAGTGCGTCAACCGTACCGTGCCGGGTACCGTAGCGTACGGACAGTCCGCGAATGGCGAGATGCGGCAACGAGCGACTCCGACGTGGCGGCCGCAGCCGCCGAAAAAAGCGCGGCCCCGGAAATGCGGGACCGCGCGGGTGGATTGCAGTGGCGGCGACGTTACTTCATCGCCTTGTTGACGTAGTCGGCCGTCACGCTGGTGGAATAGTCCTTGGCCAGATCCTGCACGCGGCCCTGTTCCTTCAGGAACTTGGCGGTTTCGGTCAGCGCCTTCGCCGCGCCACCGGCGGCGCCACCGCCCAGCCACGCGTTGGACGCCTGCTGCTGCAGCGAGGGGAAGACGTAGAGACCCATCGTGGCGGGGACATCCTCGGGCTTGGAACCCGACCACTTCGCCACCGCCGCCACCTTGGCCGGGTCGGAGGTGAAGGCCTTCGCGTTCGCCGTGTATTCGCGGTCCGCCTTGGCGGCCGCCTTGATCAT
>JANNYI010000291.1:0-7279 GCA_031410015.1 Betaproteobacteria bacterium
AACCTGTTCGACGAATGGCGCTACCTCGATCGCGGCGAGCCAGGCATGGACAACACGAACCGGCCGCGCAACCCCAACTTCGTGCTGAACCAGGAACGCTACAAGGGCGCGTCGATCCTGCTGGCGCGGCGCAATTTCGGCTGCGGCAGTTCGCGCGAGCATGCGCCGTGGGCGCTCTACGATTTCGGTTTCCGCGCCGTGATCGCGCCGTCGTACGCCGATATCTTCAACAACAACTGCTACAAGAACGGCCTCCTGCCGATCGTGCTGCCCGAGTCGCAGGTCGATCGCCTCTTCGCCGACGCGCTGGTCTTTCCCGGATTCAGGCTGGTGATCGACCTCGAACGGCAGATCGTGAGCACGACGGATGGCGGCACGGTGTTCGCGTTCGACGTCGAGCCGTTTCGCAAGCACTGCATGCTGAACGGCCTCGACGACATCGGTCTCACGCTGCAGCACAAGGACGCGATTGCCGCCTTCGAGACGAAACGACTCACCGAGCATCCCTGGCTTTGAACCTTCTCCACGAGAAGCGGCGCCAGGGTCAAGCGGCGCCGCTCTTTTTTTGGAAGTGAGAAACGCATGAAGATCGCAGTATTGGCCGGAGACGGCATCGGACCCGAGATCGTCGGGCAGGCGGAGCGCGTGCTGGGCGTGCTGCGCGACGAGGGCTTGCCGATCACGACGCAGGCCGCCCCGTTCGGCGGGGCCGGGCACGACGCAGCCGGGCATCCGCTGCCGCCGGCCACGCTGGCGCTCGCCCAGGCGTCCGACGCGATCCTGCTGGGCGCCGTCGGCGGCCCGCGCTACGACACGCTGCCGCGCGCGCTGCGCCCGGAGCAGGGGCTGCTGGGCATTCGCAAGGCGCTGTCGCTCTTTGCCAACCTGCGGCCGGCGCTGCTGTATCCCGAACTGGCTGCCGCGTCGACGCTCAAGCCCGAGGTGGTGGCGGGGCTCGACCTCATGATCATCCGCGAACTCACGGGCGACATCTATTTCGGGCAGCCGCGCGGCCGGCGCACCGACGCCGCGGGGAACGAGGAGGGCTTCGACACGATGCACTACAGCGTGCCGGAGATCGAGCGCATCGCCCGCGTGGGCTTCGACACGGCGCGCAAGCGCAACCGCCGGCTGACGTCGGTGGACAAGGCCAATGTGCTCGACACCAGCATCCTGTGGCGCGAAGTGATCACGCGGGTGGGTGCGGAGTATCCTGACGTCGCGTTGTCGCACATGTACGTCGACAATGCGGCGATGCAGCTCGTGCGCAATCCGAAGCAGTTCGATGTGATCGTCACCGGCAATCTCTTCGGCGACATCCTGTCCGACGAGGCGTCGATGCTCGCCGGTTCGATCGGCATGCTGCCGTCGGCCTCGCTCGATGCCAACGGCAAGGGCCTGTACGAACCCATCCACGGTTCGGCCCCCGATATTGCCGGGCAGGACAAGGCCAATCCGCTCGCGACGATCCTTTCGCTGGCGATGATGTTCCGCTACACGTTTGCCCGGGCGGACGTGGCAGACCGCATCGAGGCCGCGGTGCGCCGCGTGCTGCAATCGGGGCTGCGCACCGGCGACATCGCGTTGCCGGGCGAAGCGGTGATCGGCACGCGCGCGATGGGCGATGCCGTGGTGGCGGCGATGGCCGGGCGGCCATGAGAGCGCCCGCGATCCGCATACGCCGCGCGCACCCCGACGACGCGGAGGCGATCATGGCCGTGTTCTCGTCGCCGCGCGCGATGGCGGGCACGCTGCAGCTGCCCTACCCGACGGCCGAATTGTGGCGCAAGCGCCTCGCCGACCAGGGGCAGGAGGATTTTGCGCTGGTCGCCGAAGTGAAGGGCGAGGTCGTCGGCAATCTCGGCATGCATCCGGCAGGCCGCGCGCGGCGGCGGCACGCGGCAGGGATCGGCATGGCCGTGCGCGATGACTGGCAGCGCCGCGGCGTGGGCACCGCGCTGATGCGCGCGGCCATCGACCTCGCGGACAACTGGCTCAACTACCGGCGCCTCGAATTGACGGTGTACACCGATAACCTGGCCGCGCTGGCGCTCTATCGGAAGTTCGGTTTCGCGGTCGAGGGCACGCTGGTGGCCTATGCCTATCGCAACGGCCGCTATGTGGACACCTACACGATGGCCCGGTTGCGCACGGCCGCCGAGGTGGCCGCCACGGGCGCTGCGGCAACGCAGCCGCGCGGGCAGCGCAAGGCGACGAAGACGACGCGAAAACGCCCGCCCGCCTGAAGGTGGTTGCGGCGGCAGGACTCGTTTCGTCAAACAACATGCAGGGAGCAAGGCAATGATGCGAACAGGAATCGTCGGATGGCGCGGAATGGTGGGGTCGGTGCTGATGCAGCGGATGCTGGCGGAGCGCGACTTCGAGCACATCGATCCGGTATTTTTCTCGACGTCGAGCGCGGGCGGTCGCGGTCCCGACATCGGCCGCCCGACCGGGCCGCTGCTGGACGCGTCCGACATCGGGGCGCTCTCCAAGCTCGACACGATCATCTCGTGCCAGGGCAGCGACTGGACGACCGCCGTGTACCCGAAGTTGCGGGCGGCGGGGTGGGACGGCTACTTCATCGACGCCGCCAAGACGCTGCGGATGCAGGACGACGCCGTGATCATCCTCGATCCGGTCAATCGTCCCGTGATCGACGCGGCGCTGGCGCGCGGCGTACGCAATTACATCGGCGGCAACTGCACGGTCAGTCTCATGATGCTGGCGCTGGCCGGGCTGTTCCAGCGCGACCTCATCGAGTGGATGACGTGCATGACGTATCAGGCGGCGTCGGGCGGCGGTGCGCAGCACATGCGCGAGCTGCTGCAGCAGATGGGCGCAACGCACCTGGTCGCGAAGGACCTGCTGGCCGATCCGCAGTCGGCCATCCTCGACATCGACCGCGAAGTGGCGGGCATCCTGCGCGACGAGCGCTTTCCCACCGCGCAGTTCGGCGTGCCGCTGGCGGGTTCGCTGATCCCGTGGATCGACAAGGACCTGGGCAACGGGATGAGCCTCGAGGAGTGGAAGGGCGGCGCCGAGGCCAACAAGATCATGGGCCGTGGCGGCCTCGATGCGATCCCGGTGGAGTCGCTGTGCGTGCGCATCGGCGCGATGCGCTGTCACAGCCAGGCGCTGACGATCAAGCTGCGCCACGATCTGCCGCTCGCCGAAATCGAGGCGCTGATCGCCGGCGCCAACGAATGGGTCCGGCTGGTGCCGAACAATCGCGACGACAGCGTGCGCGAACTGACGCCGGCCGCGGTCACCGGCAAGCTCGGCATTCCGATCGGGCGCGTGCGCAAGCTGGCGATGGGACCGGAGTACATCAGCGCGTTCACCGTCGGCGATCAATTGCTGTGGGGCGCCGCGGAGCCGTTGCGCCGGATGCTGCGGATCCTGCTGGAACGTTGATTGCCTGGCGGCGGCAGCGCCGCCGCCGCACACGTGCATAGCCTGCAGGCGAGGCTTCAGCCTCGCGCCGCACGGCTGAAGCCGTGCGTGCAGGCTTCGCAACAATGCCGTTCAGGCCGGAATGGCATGAAACAGCGCCGGAGTGACCGTGCGGCCGGGTTTCACCCGGTTTCACCCATCCTGCATAGGTTCGTCTTCACGGCACGCTCCTTGCATTCGTTCATCAGGATTGCAACACGGTGCAGGTACCCGGGTCTCCACTACATGTAGTAACGGTGGATTGAATACCTGCTAGCCCTAGCGCTGGCCGTTAGCACGGCAGCATGAAAGTGCCGGAAGTCCAAGCTGTGGCGCCCGCCAAAACCCAAGCTAATACGGGGGTTTAGCTTGCACCGCTAAACCCATGATGTTAAGTTAGCTTGAGCCAAACAGCATTACCGAAGGGGTCGGCATGCGCGTAAAACCAATCCTCCAATTCGGCCTCGTGGCGGGCGCGCTCGCGCTGCCGGGCGCCGCGTGGCCACTGGGTCTGGGCAAGTTGACGGTCGATTCCGCGCTGGGGCAGCCTCTGTCCGCGCGCATCGAACTCCTGTCAGCGACCAAAGACGAACTCGATTCGCTTACGGCCAAGGTTGCCGATTCGGCGCTGTATCGCCAGAACAACCTTGCCTACCAGGGCGTGCTGACGCGGACGCGCATCGCCGTCGAACGCGGCCCCGGCGATACCGCCTATCTGCGCGTCACGTCGCCGACGGCGGTGACGGAGCCCTACCTCGACCTCCTGGTGGACGTGAACTGGTCCTCCGGCCGGGTCGTGCGCGACTACACGTTCCTGCTCGACCCGCCGGGCGCGCCGCCGGCTGTTGCCGTGGATCCCGTGACCCCGCTGCGCCAAGGCGCCGCGCCGGCCGTGCGGCCGCAGGCTGCAGCGCCGGCCGCCGCGACTGCGGCACCCGCTGCCGCCGCAACGAAGCGCGACGGCGACAGCTACGAGGTCAAGCGGGGCGACACGCTGTCGAAGATCGCCAAGGAATACAAGCCCGAAACGGTAACGCTGGAGCAGATGCTGGTGGCGCTCTTCAAGAGCAACCAGAGCGCATTCGAAGGCGCCAACATGAACCGGCTGCGTTCGGGCGCCATCATCGCGCTGCCCAGCGCCGTCGAGGCGTCGTCGACGCCGGCGCCGGAAGCCGCCAGTAACGTGCGCGTGCAGGCCGCCGATTGGCGCGCCTATCGCGACCGCGTCGCAGGCGGCGCGCCGATGGTCGAAGAAGGCGCGCGACGCGCGGCGGGAGGCCGCATCGGCACCGCCGTGGAAGAGCGCACTCCGGCCGCGCGGCCGGGCGGCGACCAGTTGCGCGTGTCGAAGGATGCCGGTACCGCCAAGGGCGCCGGTGCCGCCGAGACCTCGGTGGCGCGCGAAGCGCAGTTGCGCGATGCGCAGAGCCGGATCGCGGAACTGGAAAGGACCGTCAGGGACCTGCAGCGCGCCACCGAACTGCGGAATCCGACGCTCGCGCAGGCGCAGGCGCAAGCCGATGCCGCCAAGGGCAAGGCGCCGCCGCCGGCACCGGTAGCCAAGGCTCCGGAACCTGCCAAGGTCGAGCCGCCGAAGGCGGCCGCACCTGCGCCCGTCGTGACGCCGCCCCCGGCGCCGAAAGCCGAGGCGCCCAAGGTGGCGGAGGCTCCGAAGGTCGAGCCGCCCAAGGTCGAACCGCCCAAGGCGGAGGCCCCGAAGGCCGAAGCACCCAAGGTTGAGGCACCGAAGGCAGCGGAGCCGCCCAAGGTCGCGCCTCCAGCCGCGCCCAAGGTCGTCGCCAAGGCCCCCGCCAAGGAGCCGCCAGGATTCTTCGAGGACCTGCTCGGCGGCACGCCGCCGTGGGCCATCGGCGCGGGCGCGCTCGCCATCCTCGGCGGCATTGCCGCGCTGATCGCAGCGCGTCGCCGCAAGACCACCAAGTTCGAGGACAGCATCATCTCGGGTACCGACATCAAGACCAACACGGTGTTCGGCTCCACCGGCGGCGGCGTCGTCAACACTGGCGACAACTCGCTGGCCAGCGACTTCAGCCGCGAGGGTCTCGGCAACATCGATACGGACGAAGTGGATCCGATCGCCGAGGCCGAGGTGTATCTCGCCTACGGTCGCGATGCGCAGGCGGAGGAAATCCTGAAGGATGCGCTGAAGAAGGACCCGCAGCGCCAGGAGATCTATCTCAAGCTGCTCGAGATCCACGCCCAGCACAACAAGCCGTCCGCATTCGAAACCGTTGCGTCGGAACTGTATTCGGTCACCAGCGGGCAGGGCGAGGTGTGGCAGAAGGCCGTCGCGCTCGGCCGCCAGCTCGATCCCAACAATCCGATGTTCGGCGAAGGCGGCGCGCCGATGGCGGCCGCAGGCGCGGGTGCGATGAATTTCGCGGGCGATGCGGGCAGGGTCGATACCGCCAAGCGCGCGGCGGCGGACACGAGCCTCGACTTCCAGATGGACGAAGAGATCTCGATCTCGCCGACATCGGGCAAGTCGAAGTCGCCGGCCGACATTCTTGCCGGCGCGCAATCCGAACTCGAGCGCACGGCCAAGGCCACGACGCATGCCGGCGAGGCCGCGGTCGACAAGACCCAGGCGCTGGGCATGGGCGCGATGGGGGTGGCCGGCGCGGCCATCGCCGGTGCGGCCGTGGCCGGCAAGTCGGGCATCGAGTCGTTCACGTCGTCGATGTCCGAAACCGTCGAGCATGCCAAGGACAAGGTCGTCGAAGCCCCGCGTTTCGATCTCGACTTCAAGCTCGACGACGCCGACAAGCCGGCGCCGATGGGCAAGGCGCACATGGAGCCGGTGCTCGAAGCGGCCACCGCTGCGGCGGCGCCGGTCACGTCGGCGCTCACCCGTCCGGCCGCGGCGATGGAACTCGACAAGCTGGACCTGTCCTTCGATCCGGACCGCACGACGTTCGAGGATCCGACGCCGTCGGTACTCGATGGCCAATGGCACGACGCTGCCACCAAGCTCGACCTGGCCAAGGCGTACCAGGAAATGGGCGACGTCGAGGGCGCGCGCGAGATCCTGCAGGAAGTGCTGCACGAGGGCGACGACCAGCAGAAGGTCGAAGCCAAGGCGTTGCTGGCCAAGCTCGGCTGACCGCGGCACTCGGGGTAGTATCGGACGGGCGACGGATCGCGGATCCGCCGCCCGTTGTCTTTGGTTGCGTTCCTTGGCCTGCCTTCCCGTTGCCGGTGATCCCTGATGCGAATCGCGTTTGCCGTTGAGTATGCGGGCAGCGCCTTCTGCGGCTTCCAGTCGCAGCCTTCCGGCTGCGGCGTGCAGGACGCGCTGGAGCGCGCAGTGGCGGCGATCGCGGACCACCCGGTGGGCGTGGTCGCGGCCGGCCGCACCGATGCGGGCGTGCACGCGGTGTCGCAGATCGCCCACTTCGACACGGACGCGGCGCGTCCGCTCACCGCGTGGACGCGCGGCGTGAACGCGCACCTGCCGGCGGCGGCAGCAGTTCTCTGGGCGCAGGAGGTGTCCGCCGAGTTTCACGCGCGCTTTGCCGCCACGGCCCGGCACTACACGTACCTGCTGGCCGACCGCGCGCAGCGTCCCGGACTCAACGCGGGGCGCACGGGCTGGTACCATCTGCCGCTCGACCTCGAGGCGATGCGCGCCGGGGCCGCGCATCTTGTCGGCACCCACGATTTTTCGTCGTTCCGGGCGGCGCAGTGCCAGGCGAAGTCGCCGGTGAAGACGCTGCTGCGCGCGGACATCGTCCGCACCGGAAGCCTGCTTCGATTCGATTTTTCCGCCAATGCCTTTCTCCATCACATGATCCGCAACATCGTCGGTGCACTGGTCTACGTC
>JANNYI010000292.1:0-1213 GCA_031410015.1 Betaproteobacteria bacterium
CTCGCGCGTCAAATGTCCCATCGTCCCTGCGAGGCTGAAGCCTCGCCTGCGGGACCGTTTGCTTCAGTCCCCCACCGCCCGCAGCGGCGCGGCATCCAGCAATCCCGCCTGCCGCGCGAGCCGCGCCAGCTCCGCGCGCTCCGCATCGTCCACGCCGAGCTGTGGCGCGCGCACCGTGGCGTGCGCGATCAGTCCCTGCAGCTTCAGCACTTCCTTCATCCGCGGCCGGTAGTCGCGGATCGGCGCGCGCCAGCCGAAGCGGGCCAGCGGCCCCAGCCGGTCCCAGATCGCGAAGGCACCCGCAAAGTCCTTCGCCTTCACCATCTTCTGCATCGCGATGAGTTCCGCCGTGGCCGTGGCGGCGAAACCGATCAGCGCGCCGTCGCAGCCCATCACCATCGCCTCGCAGATGAAGGTGTCGCTGCCCGTCATGATGCCGAGCTTGCGCGGCAGTGCGCGCGCGGTGGCGATCGTCTCGACGGTCTTGGGGGTGTCGAACGACGCTTCCTTGAGCCCGATGATCTGCGGAATGCTGGCGAGTTTCGCCAGCGTGTCGGGCGGAAAGTCCGGGCCGAAGGCCTTGGGAAACTGGAACGCGATCAACGGCAGGTCCACGCCGTCGGCAATGGCCTTGTGATACGCGTAGATCATCTCGGTGGGCACCGGGTTGCCCAGGAACGTCGGAAACGGCGGAAAGACGGCCAGGGCCTCGGCGCCCGCGGCCTTCAATTCGCTGCCCCAGCGCACGGCGCCGCGCGTGGAACCCGCGATCAGTCCGGACACCAGCGGCACCGCGCCGGCGATCACTTCCTTGCACACGCGCAGCACTTCCAGCTGCTCATCGGGATCGAGCGCCGGGCCTTCGCTGGCGTCCATGTTCATCGCGATCGCCGTGGGCCGCTGGGCGGCGATCCAGCGGATGTACGAGCGCAGCGACGTCCAGTCGATGCTGGCGTCCGGCAGCATCGGCAGCACGGGCGCGGCAACGATGCCTTCGAGCACGAATGCAGTCATGATGGAACTCCGGGAAGGGTGGTGACGGCGGCGCCGTGCAGCACGCCGCGCGCGAGGAAAATGTCGGTGATGCTTTCGGTGGCTTCGACGAATTCCGGCAGGCGCCGGGCATCGAGCCCGCGCGGACGCGCCATCCGGATATCCATGATCCGCTCGATCCGGCCTGGCCGCGGAGACATTACCACCACGCGGTCGGCCA
>JANNYI010000293.1:0-1246 GCA_031410015.1 Betaproteobacteria bacterium
CCCTGGCCTTCATGGCCGAAGACCCAGGCACAGGGTGAGGGCAAGGTGGCCGTTGGCAGGCTGTCACCGGCATGCGAACTGGTGGCCAGCAGCGGTACGCGCAGGGCCTGCAGCGCCGCTTCATCCAGCCCTTCGACGAGCCGCAGAGCGAAATGGGCACCCATCGCGGCGCGCAGCACCTTGGGCGACCACGCGAAGGCGCAGTGCTTCGACAGCAGCACGGCGTCGACGCCGGCAGCGGCGGCCGTGCGCAGCAGGGTGCCGACGTTGCCCGGATCCTGGAGGTCGTCGACGAGCAGGTGGAAGCGTGCTCCGGTGGCCAACGGCGGTTGCGGCGTGGCAATCACGGCCACCACGCCCAGTGCCGGTGGCAACCCGGTGACCTCGGCGAACAGCACGGCGGACACCGCCACGATGTCGCCTGCGCCCAGGCGGGCCAGCAGGGGCGCGATGTGCGGTGCCGCGGCCAGTTCCTCCACCAGCAGCACGAATTCGGGCGCCCCGACGCGCTCCAGGTAGACCGTCAGCAGATGCTCGCCTTCGAGCACGCAGCGGCCGGCCTTGCGCCGATCGCGCGACGACGCGATGAGCCGCGCGGCTTCGCGCAGCCGCGGATTCTGCCGGGAGGTGGCGCGCTGCATGTTCCCGCGTTGCCGGTCAGGGTTTGGCGCGCGCGGCCGCCGCAGGCGGCGCCCTGGGCGTCACGGCGGACGGCTGCACCTGGAAGAAAACTTCGTCCGGCTTGATCATCCCGAGCTCCGAGCGCGCGCGCTCCTCGATGGCTTCCGAGCCCGTCTTGAGGTCGCGCACGTCGGCGTCGAGCGCCTCGTTGCGCCCCTTCAACTTCTCATTGGCCTCGCGCTGCACCGCCAGCTGGCGATCGGTCTCGTGCACCTGCAGCCACCCGCCCTTGCCCAGCCACATCGGATATTGCAGGGCCAGGATCAGCGCGATGAAGATGAACGCGAGCCAGCGCAAGGCTTGCGACGCCTACCCGATGTTGAAGAACGCGTCGCGCCCGGGGTAGCTGGCGGCGTCGCCCAGGTCTTCCTCGATGCGCAACAGCTGGTTGTACTTGGCGATGCGGTCGGAGCGCGACAGCGAGCCGGTCTTGATCTGGCCGCAGTTGGTCCCCACCGCGATGTCCGCGATCATGCTGTCCTCGGTTTCGCCGGAACGGTGCGAAACGACGGCGGTGTAGCGGGCGCGGTTGGCCATCGTGATCGCGGCGAATGTTTCGCTCAAC
>JANNYI010000294.1:0-4251 GCA_031410015.1 Betaproteobacteria bacterium
TCACGGGGTAGCCCACGGCGCGCGCGATACGAACGACTTCCTTCGGGTCTTCGGGCAACGAGCCTTCCGAACCCGGGACGCACGGCACGCCTGCCTTCAGCATCGCCGCCTTGGCGCTGACCTTGTCGCCCATCAGGCGGATGGTTTCCGGCCGCGGGCCGATGAACACGAAGCCGGATTTCTCCACCTTGTCGGCGAAGTCGGCGTTCTCGGACAGGAAGCCGTAGCCGGGATGGATGGCCTGCGCGTCGGTCACTTCGGCGGCGGCGATGATCGCGGGAACGTGCAGGTAGCTCTGCGCCGATGGCGCGGGACCGATGCATACCGACTCGTCGGCGAGCCGCACGTACTTGGCATCGCGGTCGGCCTCCGAATGCACGACCACGGTCCTGATGCCCATCTCGCGGCACGCGCGCTGGATGCGTAACGCGATCTCGCCGCGATTGGCGATCAGGACCTTCTCGAAGAGCTTGTCGGCGCCTTTGGCAGCCGACGCTTTGGTGAGCGGCACGGGCGGCGCCGGTCAGACGATGATGAACAAGGGCTGTCCGAATTCCACCGGCTGGCCGTTTTCCGCAGGGATGGCCTTGATCACGCCGGCCTTGTCCGCTTCGATTTCGTTCATCAGTTTCATCGCCTCGATGATGCACAGCGTGGCGCCTTCGGTCACCGTATCGCCGACTTCGACGAACGCCTTCGAGCCAGGCGTGGCCGACCGGTAGAACGTGCCGACCATCGGCGACTTGACGACATGGCCTTCCGCGACCGGCGGCGCGGCCTCGACGATGGGCGCGGCCGCGGCCGGAGTCGCGATGGCACCACCGCCTGCCTGCACCACGGTCGACGTGGCCGCCGCCTGGGCGACCGGCAGCGCGCGGGTGATGCGAACGCGCTCCTCGCCTTCCTGAATCTCGAGTTCGGCAATGCCCGAGGTCTCGACCAGTTCGATCAATGTCTTCAGCTTGCGCAGGTCCACGGTCAGCCCTTCAGTCGCGCGATGGCATGGGCCAGCGCGAATTCATAGCCGCGCGGACCGAGGCCGACGATCGTGCCGACCGCCTTGTCGGAAAAATAGGAGTGGTGCCGGAACGGTTCGCGCGCATGCACGTTGGTCAGGTGCACCTCGATGAACGGGATGTCGACCGCGGCGAGGGCATCGCGCAGGGCCACGCTGGTGTGGGTCAGCGCGCCGGGATTGATCACGACAAAGGCCACACCCTCAGAGCGTGCCGCGTGGACCCGGTCCACCAGCGCGCCCTCGTGGTTGCTCTGGAACGTGGCGACCTTGATGCCCGCTGCCTTGCCCTGGGCGACCAGCCGGGCGTTGACGTCGGCCAGCGTGTCGTGCCCGTAGATGGCAGGCTCGCGGGTGCCGAGCAGATTGAGGTTGGGGCCGTTCAGCACCAACACCGACTTGCCTGCCGGGGATTTGCCAGGTTGCGCCGGCGCCGACTTGCGCGCCGTGGTCTTGCGTGGAGAAGTGGCCATATGCCGCCGTCGCCTCATCTCGATGTTCGAACGAGGGCGGAGTTTGCCGGAGTTAACCGAAGTTTGTCCAGCATTGCGCCAAATTCAGGTTGATCTTCAAAGAAACTGCTTGACAACCTGCGCCAGTTTCTCCGGTTTCAGCACCCCAAGCTGGGTATGAACGATGGCGCCCTGGCGATCCACGATCACCGTGAAGGGCAACGCCATCAACTTGTTGCCCAAGGTCTTCGAAAGCTCCATGGCCCCGAAGCCCCCCACCAGAGAAGGGTAGTTGAGCCCGATTTCTTTCTCGAATTGCGCGACTTTGTCAGCCTGATCGACGGCGATGCCGACAAATTGCAGACCTTTGGAGCCATATTCAGTTTGCGCCTTGACGAATTCGGGCATTTCCTCGCGGCACGGTGCGCACCACGTGGCCCAGAAGTTGACCACGATCACCTTGCCCTTCCACTGGTCGATCCGTTGTTCCTTCCCCGTGGGATCGGGCAGCGCGAGGCCCATGAGACCCGTGGCAGCCGCCGGCGCGGGCGCTTCGGTGCGCTGCCCGAGTCCGAAATAGAGGCCGCCACCCAACGCAGCCAGCGCGGCACCGACAACCAGCGCCCAACGCAACCAAGCATTTCCCATCAGTCAGGCATCTCCGTGAAAGTGTGTGCTTACAGCCGCGCCTTGACCCGGCCAGCGGCCAACGGGGGCGTCGGCTAGTTGAACCAGCGCTTCTTGGGTGGGAAGGCGTCGACCAGCGGCCCGGGCCCCTTGCCCGCCGCGGGAAGGACGAGCGTCACCTTCTGGATGGTGGGCGGGTAGCACACCCCCTGGTCGGCGCAACCCTGGGAATCGGCGGCCAGCACCACCGACTGTCCGGCGGCGCCCCCCCGGATGGCAAGTTTGACCACCACATCGCCACGATAGGTTTCCACCTTGCCGAAGAACTGGTCCTCCTTGGACTTGCCGGCCGGCAATTGCGGCGCGGCCAGCGCGGCGGCTTCGGGCGTCACGGCAAAGCGCATCTTGTCGCGGTAGAGGTAGTAGCCGGTTGCCACGGCAAAGCGCGCCTCGATCGTGTTCTCGTCGAGCGCGCGCGCCGAAAACCGGAACGCCTCCTCCGGCGGCAGGAGCTTCGGCTCGGCCGCCACCGCCGGAAGCGCCAGCAGCGCCGCCAGCAGCAAGCCCGCGACGCCGCTACGGCGCACGGGTTTCCGCGGCAATCCAGTGCAGGTAACGGTCGAGTCCATCGGTAATGGGGACAGCAATGATTTCCGGAAGTTCGTATGGGTGCTGCGCAAGGATGGCCGCTTCCAGCGGACGCAGCAGTTCAGCGCGCGTCTTGATCAGCAGCGGGACTTCGTGACCCGTTTCGATTTCGCCCTGCCAGTGATACATTGATTCAACTGCGGTGCCCACATTGACGCACGCGGCAAGCCTTGCGGTGACAAGGGATCGCGCCAACGCAAGCGCCTGTTCGCGATCCGGTAAATGCGTCAGCACCAGGATTGCGGCTTTAAGCCAAGGAGACCTCATGCGTTTCGTCGTACTCGCCATTTTACTGGCATTGCCCGTTCTCGACGTCTATATCACGGCGCGCGTGGCCCGCTGGGCCGGCGTGCCGCTTTGGATATGGCTCACCGGGTCCTTCGTGGTGGGCCTCCTGCTGCTGCGCAACGAACGCAACGCGTTCCGCCTCCGCACCGTGGCCGCGCTGCATGGCGAACAGTCGTTGCTGCGCGGACTGCTGGACAGCGGCCGCAAGGTGCTGGCGGCCTTCCTGCTGATCGTGCCGGGCATCGTTACCGACATAGTCGCGTTGCTGCTGCTGGCCTTACCGCTCAATGTGGGCCGCGGCCTCGGCCCGCAACCGGCTGCGGCCGGCCGCTGGACCCCACGGCAGGGCCCGTTCGAATCGATCGACGGGGAATTCCGGCGCCTCGACTGACGGCGGCCGGCAGCCCTTCAGCGCATCCGGTCGGCGATGGTCTGCTGCGCACTGGCGGCGTGGCGATAGGCCCACACCATCATCGCCAGTCCTGCCACGAACATCGGCAGTGACAGCCACTGGCCCATCGACAGCCCGCCTGCCAGGAGGCCCAGGAAGCTGTCCGGCTCACGGGCAAATTCGGCGGTGAAGCGAAACGTGGCATAGCCCATCAGGAACAGTCCCGACACCGCGCCCCGTGGCCGCGTGCGGCTGGCAAACCACCAGAGCACGACGAAGAGCGCCACGCCTTCCAGCGCGAACTGATACAGCTGCGACGCGTGCCGCGGCAGCCCGTCCACCTGCGGAAAGACCATGGCCCACGGGCCGCTGGTCACGCGGCCGACGAGTTCGCCGTTGATGAAATTGCCAAGCCGCCCGGCCGCGAGTCCGAGCGGCACGAGCGGCGCCACGAAATCGGTGACGTCCAGCCACTTCTTGTCCCGCGCCTTCGCGAACACCCAAAGGGCGACGAGCACCCCCAGGAAGCCGCCGTGAAAGCTCATGCCGCCCGTCCAGACCTGCAGGATCTCGAGCGGCTGGGCGAGGTAATACCCGGGCTTGTAGAACAGCACGTAGCCGAGGCGTCCGCCCACGATGACGCCGAACACGCCGTAGAACAGCATGTCGTCCACGTCGCGCGGGTGCCACCCGGTGAGGAGGTTGCGCCGGGCGCGCACCTTGCCCAGCACATCCGGAGCCCGCGACGAACCGGGACCGCTTCCAAGACAGTTTCCATTCTGCACAAGTAACCAGACGGTCAGCTTGCTTCTTCCCGTGTTGGCGAATTT
>JANNYI010000295.1:0-2641 GCA_031410015.1 Betaproteobacteria bacterium
GGCAGCCTCGAGGCGTGGATCCTGGGATTTGCGCTGCCGTTCTTCATATTCAACACGATGTTCGGATACGCCACCTATTTCCAGCACACGCATGTCGCGCTGCCGTGGTACCGGGAGCCCACGCTGCAGGAGCGGCTCGACCGGCAGGAATTCATGGCTGCCGCGCAGGTTTACCCGGGCTGGTTCTCGGCATTCAACTATCACGTCTTCTACCACGTGGTTCACCACGTGCATCCGCGCGTTCCCGTCTGGCGCATGAAGGAGGCGTTCGTGGAGCTGCAACGACTGGCCGGCGCGGTCGTGGTCGTGGACAACTTCACTCCGCGGTTCTTCCTCGACACGCTGCGGCGCTGCAAGCTCTACGACTACGAGCGCCACTGCTGGCTCGACTTCGCGGGCACGCCCACCACGGCCCCGATCGCGCTGGCGGTGGCCAATCTCGAGCGCGCACCGGGGCCAACCGCAGTGCCGGCCCGTTCCTGAAATAGACAAGGCCCGCCGGGAGGCGGGCCTTGACCGGGGCGGGCGAAACTACATCCGGTCGATCATCGCCTGTCCGAAGGCCGAGCACGACAGCTGCGTGGCGCCGGGCATCAGCCGCGCGAAATCGTAAGTAACCACTTTGTCGAGAATGGCTTTCTCGAGTCCGGTCTCGATCAGCGCGGCGGCTTCCTTCCAGCCCATGTGCACCAGCATCATCTGGGCCGACAGGATTTCCGAGCCCGGGTTGACGTAGTCCTTGCCGGCGTATTTCGGCGCGGTGCCGTGCGTGGCCTCGAACATCGCCACCGTGTCGGACAGGTTGGCGCCCGGCGCGATGCCGATGCCGCCCACCTGCGCCGCCAGCGCGTCGGAGACATAGTCGCCATTGAGATTGAGCGTGGCGATCACGTCGTATTCGGCCGGCCGCAGCAGGATCTGCTGCAGGAACGCGTCGGCGATCACGTCCTTGACGATGATCTCGCGCCCCGTCTTGGGGTTCTTGAAGCTCATCCACGGGCCGCCGTCGATGGGCTTGGCGCCGAATTCCTTCTCCGCCAGCGCGTAGCCCCAGTCGCGGAACCCGCCTTCGGTGAACTTCATGATGTTGCCCTTGTGCACCAGCGACAGCGACTTGCGGTCGTTGTCGATCACGTATTGCATCGCCTTGCGCACGAGGCGCTCCGTGCCTTCGCGCGAGACGGGCTTGATGCCGATGCCCGACGTGTTCGGGAAGCGGATCTTCTTGACGCCCATCTCGTTGATCAGGAAGTTGATCAGCTTCTTGGCCTCCGGCGACTCGGCCGGCCACTCGATGCCGGCGTAGATGTCCTCCGAGTTCTCGCGGAAGATCACCATGTCGGTCTTCTCGGGTTCCTTCACCGGCGAGGGCACGCCCTTGAAGTAACGCACCGGGCGCAGGCACACGTAGAGGTCGAGCTGCTGGCGCAGCGCGACGTTGAGCGAGCGGATGCCGCCGCCCACCGGCGTGGTCAGCGGACCCTTGATCGACACCACGTAGTCCTTGAGGATGGCCAGCGTCTCGTCGGGCAGCCACACATCCGGACCGTAGACATTGGTGGACTTTTCGCCCGCGTAGATCTCCATCCAGTGGATCTTGCGCTTGCCGCCATAGGCCTTGGCCACGGCCGCATCCACGACCTTGATCATCACCGGGGTGATGTCCACACCCGTGCCGTCGCCTTCGATGTACGGAATGATCGGCTGATCCGGTACATTGAGGCTGGTGTCAGGATTGACGGTGATCTTGGTGCCGCCCGCCGGTACCTTGACGTGTTGATAGCTGGACATGGATGCTCCTGTTGTGGGGGATGCCGGGGACGTCCGCAGTGGCGCCTTGAACCACGGGCGCGCAACGAGTCTCTCGTCAACCTTAAATTATCCGTGAAAACACGCCATCCCGCCACGCCCGCCCTGCCCTCGGCAGAAGCGCTGATCCTGTTCAACAAGCCGTATGGCGTGCTGTGCCAGTTCACCGGCGACGGCACGAAGCGCACGCTGGCCGACTTCATCCGGGTGCCGGACGTCTATCCGGCCGGCCGGCTCGACACCGACAGCGAGGGACTGATGCTGCTGACGGCCAACGGTCGCATCCAGGCCCGTATCGCCGATCCGCGCCACAAGCTGCCCAAGGTCTACTGGGCGCAGGTGGAAGGCACGCCTTCGCCGGAACAGCTGCAGCAGCTGGAACGCGGCGTCGAGTTGACCGACGGCCTGACCCGGCCGGCGCGGGCGCGGCTCCTGCCCGAGCCGCCGGATGTTCCGCCACGCGATCCGCCGATCCGCCACCGGCTGACCGTGCCGACCGCGTGGCTCGAGCTCACGCTGACCGAGGGGCGGAATCGCCAGGTACGGCGGATGACGGCTGCCGTGGGGCTGCCGACGCTGCGCCTCCTCCGCGTGGCGATGGGCCGGTTCACGCTCGAAGGCCTGGCGCCGGGCGCGTGGCGGGCGCTCGAGGGCGCCGACGCCGTGCTATGATCGGCGGGCTTTGCCGCATCGAAGCGCAGTCGCCGATTTGACCGCCACGATGCCCAGCCGCCTCTTCGTTCCGCGGTCCGCCGCCCTTCCAGCCCAATTGATGTGATACGCCGCCTGCTCGCCCGCCTGATCCCCGGCCGGCCGACCCGCGACCCGAAGA
>JANNYI010000296.1:0-1339 GCA_031410015.1 Betaproteobacteria bacterium
GTACGAGGCCGAGCCGATGGAGATCGGGTTCAACGCGCGCTACCTGCTGGACGTGGCCGACCAGATCGGCGGCGACAGTGCGCAGTTCGAGTTCGCCGACTCCGGTTCACCGACCCTGGTGCGCGACGAGAGCGATCCGAACGCGATCTACGTGCTGATGCCGCTCCGGGTTTGAAACCGTATTCCTCCCTTGAGGCGCGAGAGGGGCGACACAACATCTGGTGTTGGTCCGGTGATGGCCCGAGTCATCAAGCGGCCCGGAAAAGTCTACAAGCAGGGCCGAAAAGTCTACAAGCGGCTCCGTCAGTCTGTATTGGCGCCCCGCGCCTGATTTCATGACTGTCCGCCTCCACTGCGCGCGCCTGACGCTGACGGATTTCCGCAGCCACGTCGCGCTTGATCTCGCGCTCGACGCGCGGCCGGTGTGCCTGCATGGCCCCAACGGCGCTGGGAAAACCAACATCCTTGAGGCGCTGACCATGCTCGCGCCGGGCAGGGGATTGCGCGGCGCGGCGCTGCTCGACGTGGCGCGCGGCGGGCCGGACGCGGCGGAGACACGGCCGCGGCCGTGGAGCGTGTCGGCGCGCATGGTGGCGGACGGCGAGGACGTGGCGCTCGGCGCGGGCGCCGAACGCACCGACGCAGGCGTGCGCCGTATTGCGCGGCTCGACGGGCGCAACGCCACCGCGTCGGAGCTGGCGCGGGCGGCGCGCATGTCCTGGCTGACGCCGGCCATGGACCGGTTGTTCGCCGGGCCGGCCGGAGATCGGCGTCGCTTCTTCGATCGCCTCGTGCTGGGCCGCGCGCCGGAACATGGCGCCGCCGCCATCGCCTACGAACGCGCGATGCGTGACCGTCAGCGCCTGCTGAACGAGGACTCGCGCGACGGCGTGTGGCTGCACGCGCTGGAGCGCGAGATGGCCGCGCACGGCTGCGCCATCGCGGCGGCGCGGCAGGAAACGCTGGAGCGGCTGCGCGAGACCATCGGCGCGCGTCCGGATGGCGCGTTTCCGAAATCTGTTATCGCGCTGGAAGGCCCGCTGGAGGCGGGCTTCGCGCTGGGTCGCGCCAGCGCCGACATCGAGGATGATTTTCTCGACGTGCTGACACGCGGGCGCGGGCGAGACGCAAAGGCCGGCCGCACGCTGGAAGGTCCGCACCGCTCGGACCTGCGCGTGCGCCACGCGCCGAAGGACATGCCGGCGGAGCATTGCTCCACCGGCGAGCAGAAAGCGCTGCTGCTGGGCCTCATTCTCGCGCACGGACGCGCGCTGGCGGATGATCCGGGCGCCGGCCCCGCGCTGTTGCTGCTCG
Source organism: Betaproteobacteria bacterium (assembly GCA_031410015.1). Taxonomy (GTDB): domain Bacteria; phylum Pseudomonadota; class Gammaproteobacteria; order Burkholderiales; family Casimicrobiaceae; genus VBCG01. The sequence continues at coordinate 1,315 of JANNYI010000296.1, forward strand.
ATGAAGCCGCCGCGCACCTCGATCC
>JANNYI010000297.1:0-14526 GCA_031410015.1 Betaproteobacteria bacterium
CTTTGCGACGCAGCCGCCGGCCGTGTTTCTCATGGCGGGATTGCAGGGCGCCGGCAAGACCACGACGGTGGGCAAGCTCGCGAAGCTGGTGCGCGAGCAGTACAAGAAAAAGGTGCTGCTGGTATCCGCCGACATTTATCGTCCTGCGGCCATCGAGCAGCTGCGCCTGCTGGCCGAGCAGGTCGGCGTCGATTTCTTCGCGTCGGACGAGAGTCAGGCGCCGGTGGCCATTGCGCAGGCGGCGCTCGACTGGGCGCGCCGGCATTACTACGACGTGCTCATCGTCGATACGGCGGGACGCCTTGCCATCGACGAGCCGATGATGCGGGAAATCGCCGCGCTGCACGCGGCGGTCAACCCGGTTGAAACGCTGTTCGTCGTCGATGCGATGCAGGGGCAGGACGCCGTCAACACCGCGCGCGCGTTTCGCGACGCGCTGCCGTTGACCGGCGTCGTCCTCACCAAGCTCGACGGCGATTCCCGCGGCGGCGCGGCCTTGTCGGTGCGGCAGGTGACGGGCGCGCCGATCAAGTTCGTCGGGACCGGCGAGAAGATCGGCGGGCTGGAGGTCTTCCACCCCGAGCGCATGGCCTCGCGCATCCTCGGGATGGGCGACGTGCTGTCGCTGCTGGAGGACGCGCAGAAGAACGTCGACGTCGCGCAGGCCCAGCAGCTCGCGAAGAAGGTCAAGTCGGGCAAGGGTTTCGACCTCACCGACTTCAAGGCGCAGATCGGGCAGATGCGCAACATGGGTGGCATCGCCGGCCTCGTGGACAAGCTGCCGGCCGAACTGGCGCGCGCCGCGCAGGGCGCCAACGTGGACGAGCGGCGGATGGCGCGCATCGAGGGCATCATCAACTCGATGACGGTCGCGGAGCGCACCAAGCCCGAGATCCTGAAGGCGTCGCGCAAGCGGCGGATTGCGGCCGGCGCCGGGGTGTCGGTGCAGGAAGTGAACCAGCTGCTGAACCAGTTCGAGCAGACGCAGAAGATGATGAAGATGGTCGCCAAGGGCGGCATGCAGAAGATGATGCGCGGGATGAAGGGCATGCTGCCCGGTATGCGCTAAAAAGTACAATTAATACAGTTGGTTAGAACGAAGAAACCGCGCCGGAGCCGGGAGGTACGACGGCCGCCCGGGTTGAGCGGCCACGCGCCTCATCCGTCGACAAGGCACGCAACCCGCCACCGCGGGGTCCGCTCCAACGCGGGCGGCCGTCGGGCAGCGCCCGATCAGGCCCGAAAAGTTGCGCTATACCATTGATTAGCAGTACAATCATCGGCTTTCCCCCGAATTCGCAAGCCTTCAGAAAGACACAAGCCATGGTCGTAATACGCCTTGCCCGCGGCGGCGCCAAGAAGCGCCCCTTCTACAACATCGTCGTTGCCGATTCGCGCAGCCGTCGCGATGGCCGCTTCATCGAACGCGTCGGTTTCTACAACCCGATTGCCACCGCGAACGAGGAAGGCCTGCGTCTCGCGCTCGACCGCATCACGTTCTGGCAGGAGCGCGGCGCCAAGCTGTCGGATACCGTTTCCGGCCTGGTGAAGCGCGGTGTTCGCCCGGCGGTCGCGCCGGCTGCAGCCGCCTGAGCACGCCCGACATCGTCGTGATGGGGCGCGTGGCCGCGCCCTATGGCATCAAGGGCTGGGTCAAGGCGCTGCCGCTGACGCAGGACGCGGAAACGCTGCTCGGGTTCAAGAACTGGTGGCTGTGCAAGCGCAATGGCGCCTGGCAGCAACACACGCTGCTCGAAGGTCGGCGGCATGGCGCCACGCTGCTGGCCTGCCTTTCCGGAATGCCGGATCGCGAGGCAGCGGCATTGTGGAGCGGGGCCGACATCGGCGTGGCGCGCAGCGAATTGCCGGCCCCGGCGCCCGGTGAAATCTATTGGAGCGACCTGGTTGGATTGGCAGTGATCAACCGGGAAGGCATGAACCTCGGCAAGGTCGAAGTGGTGACCGAGTTCGGGGCACACCCGGTGCTGCGGGTATTCGACCGTACCGCTGATCCGGTTCGGGAGCGATTGATTCCGTTTGTCGATGCGTACGTCGACAGCGTTGCACGGGACGAAGGACGGATCACCGTCGATTGGCAGCCGGATTTCTGATTCCGGTGGAAGGAATCGATGCGCATCGACGTCGTCACGCTGTTTCCCGACATGGTGGCGCATGCGGCTGCCGTGGGCGTCACGGGCCGTGCGCAGGAACGTGGCTTGTGGCGCCTCGGGCTGTGGAATCCGCGCGACTTCACCGCGGATGCGCACAAGACCGTGGACGATCGCCCATACGGCGGCGGCCCCGGGATGGTGATGCTGGGGGCTCCGCTGGCGCAGGCCATCGCAGCGGCCCGGGAGGCGCAGCGGAGCGCGGGGATGGCGACATCCCGCGTCATTCACCTGTCGCCGGCGGGCAGGCCGCTGACGCACGAGCGGGTGCTGGCGCTGGCGCAGGTGACGGATGCAGGCTATGTGCTGCTGGCGGGACGCTACGAAGGCATCGACGAGCGCCTGGTGCAGCGTGAAGTGGATGAGGAAATTGCCGTCGGCGATTTCGTGGTGTCCGGCGGGGAATTGCCGGCGCTGATGCTGATGGATGCAATGGTGCGTCTCCTGCCAGGGGCGCTCAACGACGAGCAGTCGGCGCGCGAGGATTCATTTGCCACCGGGCTGCTCGATTGCCCGCATTACACGCGGCCCGAGCTCTACGACGGGTTGCCGGTGCCGGAGGTGTTGTTGTCCGGGCACCATGAACGAATTCGTCGCTGGCGGCTGCTGCAGTCGCTGGGGCGCACGTGGGAGCGTCGCCCGGACCTGTTGTCCGGAAGGACGCTCAGCAAGGAAGAGGACGCATTGCTCGCCGAGTACCGGCAGGCGCGTTCACCATAAAACGCGCACATCAGGGCCCGACCCTGCGCTGTGCGAAGCGGAAGGAATGTCAGTCGTGAACATCATCGAAGTGCTGGAACAGGAAGAAATCGCCCGCCTGAACAAGACAATTCCCGTGTTCGCCCCCGGCGACACCGTGATCGTCAACGTGAGCGTGGTCGAAGGCGAGCGCAAGCGCGTGCAGGCCTACGAAGGCGTCGTGATTGCCAAGCGCAACCGCGGCCTCAATTCGTCGTTCACCGTGCGCAAGATTTCGAGTGGCGAAGGCGTGGAGCGCACGTTCCAGACGTATTCGCCGCTGCTGGCTTCCATCGAGGTCAAGCGCCGCGGCGACGTTCGTCGCGCCAAGCTCTACTACCTGCGGTCGCGTTCGGGCAAATCGGCCCGTATTCGCGAAAAGCTCGAGCGCCGGGACGTCACCAAGGCATAACGCCGGCGTCCCCCCGCCCATGTCGGTCCGGAGTCCGGACCGGCAACAACAGCGGCCCTTCGGGGCCGCTTTTGTTGTATCCCGACCGGGATCGGTGTCTGTTTCATGGCCGGCCGCCCCGGCCCCGGCAGTCCCATGGCCCGCTTCTTGCTGCTCCCATCCTTGCCTAACGGAGGGTTTTCACCCAAGATTCCAACGGCATAATCCATTCCTTTGCACATACACCCCGCGTGAAAGCCACGCTTTACGAAGCTCTGGGCATTCTTCCCACATCCTCCGAGGAGGATGTGCGGGCCGCTTTGCGGCGGCTGATCCGCAAGTATTACGCCGGCACGCGCGACGGGCAGGGCAATGTCGAGGAGGCGCTGCGCTTCATCAATCACGCCAGCCGCATCCTTTCCGACAGCGACCGTCGGCAGAGGTACGATCAGGAGCTTGCGGTGTCGGCGGGAACCACCGAACAGCGCATCGCCCATGTGGTCAGCAACGCCGTGGCGGAAGCCGGCGAGCAGACCGATGTCGGCGACATCGCCGAGCCCATGCGCCGGCCCACCCCGGAGGCGATGGACGAAGAACTCGAGACCGGGCTCGATTCATCCGAGCAGGTAGTCGAGCGCAATCTGCATCATCCGGGCCTGACTGAGCGCGTCGCATCCTTCGGCCGCTCGCCCATCGTCACCATCGGGCTGTGCGCGCTGTTTGGCGCCTTCATCGCGGGCGCGATCGTCTTCGTGACCCCGGCCGATACGATTCTCGTGGCGAAGCAGGTGCTGGTCTGGCTGACCATCACGTTGCTGGCATTGACGCTGGTCTATGGCGCCGTGCACGGCATCGCGTTCCTTGCGCGCCGGAAGGGGGCGCCATCGGCCACGCTCGTCCCGCAGACGGACCTCGCCATCCTCAACTGGCGGCGCGAGAAGAGCGTGTTCCTCGGCACCAACCAGCCGCAGGAGGATGCGAGCTGGATCTTCCAGCTGCGCATGGCGGAGCTGGAGCGCGCGAAGTCGGGTCGCACCAGCGAGCCGCGCCCGTGGCAGCGGCTGTCCGCGCGCGTCTTCGACTATGCGATCTGGGGGCTCGTCCTGGCGCTTCTGCTGTCCGAGATGCGTGGCATGAGCCTCGTCCCGGGCGAGTTTGCGTTCTGGGTCGGTCATCCGCTGCTGGCGCCGGTCCTCATCACCGCCACGTGGATTCCGATCGAGGCGTTGCTCATCGCGTCGATCGGCACCACGCCGGGCAAGTGGCTGTTCGGCGTGTTCCTGCAGTTCTCCATATCCGACGCCTATGCGCGGCGCGACACGCGCGCGCAACTCGACCGCGCATTGCGGCGGTCCTTCCGCGTCTGGTGGGAAGGCATCGGCTGCGGCTTTCCGCTGGTGGCGCCGGTGCTGATCGCCGTGTCCTACGAAAAGCTCGCGCAGAATCAGGAAACCGATTGGGACTTCGCGCAGGATGTGCTGGTCACGCATGGACCGGCCGGCGTGCTCAATACCGTGACCGGCGTATGCGGGCTGGCGGCCATGTTGTGGCTCTATGGTGTCGCCTGGCACCAACCGATGGCCGATTCGATCGCCTGGGCGCGCACGACGATCGTGGAGGCCATTCCGTCGCCCAGCACCCTGACCGGCGGCTTCGCGGGCGGTGGCGGCCGGATTTCCGGCTTGCCGCAGCCGCCGCCGACCACGCCGGCGCCGGCCACGGCACCGGCGCCGCTCGCCCGCGCCAACGCGCCCGCAACAACCTTGCCTGCCACGCCTGGCGAGGTCAACGTGCCTCGTCCCGGCAATGCCAGGGACGATCCGCTCGACCGCGACGTCGCCACGATGTTCGCGGAACGCAAGGCCAAGGTCGCAGTGGTGAGTGTCGAAGGTCCGCGGATGCTGCGCGCGGGCAACTGGCGGCGCGCGGCCGAGCTATGCCGAGCGTGGACCGAACTCGAGCTGGCCAATGCCGAATCGTATCGCTGCCTTGGACAGGCATTGCAGGCGCAGGGCTATCACCAGGAGGCGATCGCCGCCTTCCGCAAGGCCAAGCAATACGATCCGTCCGACCGCACGCTCGACGCGGCCATCGACCGCTCGCAGAAGGGCATCGTCGCTGACTTCCTCAACCGCTATCGACGCTAGCGCCGGCGCAGCAGGAACCAGAACGCGCCATCGGCCTCGCCGTGCTCGACCAGCTCGTTGCCGGTCTGCCGAGCAAAGGCCTGGAAGTCGCGCACACTGGCCGGATCGGTCGCGAGGATGCGCACGACTTCGCCCGAGTGCATGCCGTTCAGGGTTTTCTTGGTGCGCAGGATGGGCAGCGGGCAGTTGAGCCCGCGTGCGTCGACTTCTTTGTCGTGTTGCAGCATGCCCGGATTATATCAAGGCCGGACGCGCGGTCAGCGGGCGCGTATGCGCTCGACGAGCGTGGTTGTCGAGCGGTCGAAGGCAAACGGGATCGCGGCAAAGCGGCCCCCGTTGGCGATCACCTCGGCGGCGCCGGCGGTGGTTGCGGCGGAATAGTCGCCCCCCTTGACCAGCACGTCGGGCATGGCCGCGACGATCAGGTCGCGCGGCGTGTCCTCGTCGAACGGCACCACGAGGTCGACGGCCGCCAGTGCCGCGAGCACGGCCATCCGGTCGTCCAGCGTGTTGAGCGGACGGTCGGTGCCCTTGTCGAGCCGCCTGACCGAAGCGTCGCTGTTGACGGCCACCACCAGCGCCGCGCCCAGCGCGCGAGCGGCCTCGAGGTAGGCGACGTGCCCGCGATGCAACAGGTCGAACACGCCGTTGGTCATGACCAGCGGACGCGGCAGCCGCGCGATGCGGGCGAGCGCATCGTCGCGCGTGGCGATCCGGTCGGCGTAGCGCGGCGTGCTCAAGGTCGAAGGGACGGCACGGCGGCGTCGTCAGGCGTCACTAGCCGCGGTATTCGAAGACCTTGACGACCCAAGCCACGCCCTCGGTCGATGCAGCGATCTCGCCGGCGGCGGTGCCTTCCTGCTTGCTGACGATGCCCATCAGGTACACGACCGCGCGTTCCGTGACGACCTTGACCGCGTTGGGCGGAAACTTGTTGGCCTCGACGAAGCGGCCCTTGACCTTGGAGGTGATGAACGAATCGTTGGTACGCGCCGACAAGTCGGAATTGGGCACGACGACCACGACTTCATTGTGGACGACGCGGACCTTTTCGATGCCCTTGGCCGCGGTGGCGATGCTTGCCGATGCTCCGGTGTCCGGCACCTCGCCGGTAAGCAGCACGATGCCGTTGTAGCTGGTGACGTTGACGTGGACCCGGTCGCCGTAAAGTGTGCGAATCTGGTCGGCGACCTTGAACTCGATGGTCTCGTCGTCGACCTGGGCGCCGGCGGTGCGGCGATCGCCGGCCACCATCGCGGCCCCGCCCACGCCGACGGCGATGACTGCGGGCACGCAGGCAGCGAGCATGGCCGCCAGCGTCACGGCAGCGCATGCGGCGGTGAGGCGGGCGAGCGTCACTCCTCGTCCCCGAGCAGCGTGGCGTCGATGGCGTCGCACAGGCAATGGATCATCAACAGGTGTACCTCCTGGATTCGGGCCGTACGGTCGTGCGGCACACAGAGGTTGACGTCGGCGGGACGCATAAGTTCACCGATGCGGCCGCCGCCCTTGCCGGTGAGCGCCACGATCCGCATGTCCCGCGCGTGCGCGGCCTCGATCGCGGCGATGACGTTGCCGGAATTGCCCGAAGTCGAGATCGCCAGCAGCACGTCGCCCTTCGCGCCCAGCGCGCGCACCTGCTTTGCAAATATCTGCTCGAAAGAATAGTCGTTGGCGATGGCGGTAAGGAGCGAAGTATCGGTCGACAGCGCGATCGCCGGCAGCTCCGGCCGCTCGCGCTCGAACCGGCCGACGAGTTCGGCGGCGAAGTGCTGCGCATCGGCGGCCGAACCACCGTTGCCGCAGGACAGGATCTTGCCGTCGGCGAACAGGCTCTCGGTCATCAGCGCTGCCGCGCGTGCGATCGCAGGCGCCAGTTCCTCGGCGGCATCGAGCTTCAGCTGCGCGCTCTCCGCGAAGTGGCCGCGGATGCGTTTCATGTGATCGATCATCGTGCCGGGATTCTAGCAGGCGCCCTCGTTGCGGCTAGACGTCCAGGATGTTCCGCTCCCACGTCGGCCGCGTGGCGGCGGCGCTATCGAAGAGGATCGCATCGAAGCGGCAGGGCGGTTCGTGTCCGAGTCGCGTCAGGTAGGCACCTGCGGCGGCCACCAGGCGCGCGCACTTGGCGCCGGTAATGCTGGCCGCGGCGCCGCCGAAGGCCGCGCTGGTGCGCAGGCGCACTTCCACGAACACGAGCGTCTCGCCATCGCGGGCGATGAGATCGATCTCGCCGCGCCGGGTCCGAAAGTTGCGCGCCACGATCGTGAGGCCGTTCGACTCCAGGAAGCGGGCCGCGGCGTCCTCGCAGCGGCTGCCCGCACCGGCGCGCCGGCGGGCGTGCGGCGTGGCGTCAGCGCGCACCGTCGAGCGGGGCGAGTTGCCCCGCCCGGAGCACGGCGAACACGCCTTCGCGCTGGAACTGGCGACCCTCGATCAGCGTCACCTGGCCGGTGGCGCCTTCGAAGGTCGTCCGTTCCGCCGGATTGTCGCGCAGCGCGACGGCCGCGCGCCATGCATCGAGGCCCAATGCGTAGAGCCGCGTCAGCGCGTCGCTGGAGAATTCCTTCCGCGGCATGTTCGCGAACTGTGGCGCCTGCGGCGTGACCAGCCACGGAATCTCGACGACGACCAGCCCGTCGAGGTCGCGCATGACGGCGGCGGTGGCGCGGTCGAAGACGAGGCCGCTGGCGTAGGTGCGCGTGCTGCCGAGATAGGGCTTGGCCTGCGTGGCGCTGGCGCCGTCGACGGCGAGCAGGGCCGCATCGGGCGGCTTTTTCACCAGTTCGCGGCGCAGACTCGCAAGCGCATCGGGCGACGCGACAAAGCCGTACATGCTGGGGGCGCTGCCGCCGCCTTGCAACCACTCCGCGGCGAATGCGCCGACCATCCGCTTCATCAGCGGCGTATCGGCGTTGACCACCGCGATGTTCTGCGCGGCGTCGGTGCGCATGCGCCGGGCGATGAGGCGCGCGTCGCCATCCACACCCAGCGCCAGCGTGTAGAGATTGGGCGGCGCCACCGTGACGTCGTCGAGCTGGTTCAGCGCCAGCGTGACGGGCATTTCAAGCGACATGCCGGCCACCGTGCGGACATCGTCGCGCACCAGCGGCCCGACGATGACCTTCGCACCGGAGGCGCGTGCGGCCTCGAAGGCGAGCAGCACGTCGTCGTCGCCGTGCGCGAAGGCGCGCACTTTCACGCGCGTTCCTGCGGCCTCCGCGGCCGCGAGAAAGCCGGCGCGGACCGCGTCGGCCGCGCGCGCATACTGCGTGGAGTCGAGCGGCAACACGAGCGCGATGTCCACCTCGCCGGCGGCCTTGTCGGTGGCGTCCGGCGTGGCGGCCTTCTCGGGCGTTTCAGGCTTGGCTGCCTTGTCCTGCGCCGCTTGCGGCGGGGCCGCGGCCGGCGCGCTGCTTGCCGGGGGCGTTTGCGCAGCGGAGAATGCGGCGGCGAGCGCCAGCGCGCTCCCGCACAACAGCGCCCACCGGCGCGCCGCTGACCTGGCTTCTGGGGTGCGCACGCGAAATGGATCGAGTCGTGACAAAGCCGGATGGTGTCGTTGTGGATGAAGGCGCGCCTGCAACGCAGGGCGGGCATGCCGTGGACGCGCGATTCCGCGCCATTGGCGGATCATTATATGTGGTGGCGACACCACTCGGGAACTTGCGCGACCTGACGCTGCGGGCGCTGGACGTCCTCGCCAGCGTCGACGTCATTGCGGCCGAGGACACCCGGACGTCCGGCACATTGCTGCGGCATTACGGAATCGTGACGCGTCCGGTCGCACTGCATGCCCACAACGAAGACCAGAAGACGGGCGTGGTCGCGGACTGGCTGCGCGCCGGCCGCAGCGTCGCGCTGATCAGCGACGCGGGCACCCCCGCCATCAGCGACCCGGGGGCGCGGCTCGTGCTGGCGATGCGCGCGGCGGGATTTCCGGTGATTCCCATTCCCGGGCCTTCAGCCGTGGCGGCCGCGGTGTCGGCGGCCGGGCTCGTAGCCGACTGCTTCGTGTTTGCCGGGTTCCTGCCCACGCGGGCCGCGGCGCGCCGCCAGTGGATCGACCGGTTCGGCGCACTCGATGCGGCGCTGGTTTTCTATGAAGCACCGCATCGTGTCCTCGCGACGATCGCCGAACTGGCGAACCTGCTGCCACCGCCGCGCGACCTCGTCATCGCGCGCGAGATCACCAAGAAATTCGAATCGATCGTCCGGCTGCCGCTGGGCGAGGCGGCGGCATGGATGGCCGCCGAACCGCAACGCCAGCGGGGGGAATTCGTGCTGATCGTCGACGCGCCGGCACCGGTCGCCGCCGAAGGCGTGGTCTTGTCGCCCGATCATCTGCGCTGGCTGCGGGCATTGCTCGACGAATTGCCGCCGGCGAAGGCAGCGCGCGTGGTGGCCGCGATGACGGGCGTGCCGCGCGACGACGTCTATGCGCAAGCGATGACCTTGAAGCGCTAGCGTTCCGCGCGGACCTTCAGTACGTTTCGAGGTGGTAGCGACCCTGCTCCCGCAGCGTGGGCAGCAGCACGTCCCAGTCCTGGCCGTGCTGGCGGCACACGTCGCGGAAGGCTTCGTCGACGCCCTGCTCCATGCCCTTCAGGCCGCACACGTAGACGAAGCACTGTGCGTCCGCCAACCGCGCCGCCACGTCGGCACCGCGCGCGCGGATCAGGTCCTGCACGTACTGCCGGGGCGTGCCGGGGATGCGCGAATACGCGAGGTTGATGTCGATGAAGGTGGCCGGCAGCTTCATCAGCGGACCGCAGTACGGAAGTTCCTCCGGCGTGCGGGCGCCGAAGAACAGCATGAGATCGCCGCCTTCATTGAGCGCGATGCGGCGGCGGCGACGTTCGGTCATGGCGCGCATCGGCGCCGAACCGGTGCCGGTGCAGATCATCAGCAACCGGGCGCCCGGATGATTGGGCATCAGGAACGACGTGCCGAACGGACCCACGACCTTGACCGATGCGCCCTTCGGGAGATCGCACAGGTAGTTGGAAGCGACACCGGCCACCGGTGCGCCGGCGTGGTCCTCGGTGACGCGCTTCACGGTGATCGCGACGTTGTTGTACCGCGGCCGTTCGCCGTCGCGCGGGCTTGCCACCGAATAGAGCCGCACGTGGTGCGGGCGGCCGTGGGCGTCGAGTCCCGGCGGGACGATGCCGATCGTCTGGCCTTCGAGCACCGGAAAGGCGGTGCCGCCGAAGTCGAGCACGAGGTGGCGGATATCGCTGGTGGCGTCGTCGGCGGTCAGGCGGAAATTACCGTTCAGCGTGGCCGTTGCCGGCTGCTCCAGCGTGTGCAGGTTGACGTAGGGCTGCGCCGCCGACCATGGTGGCGCCGCCGCACCGCCCTGTCCGGCGCTGGCCAGCGCGGTGATGGCGGCTATTTCCGGCGGCAGGCTCGCGGGCGTGCCCACGGCGGCCGCCTGCTGCGGCGGCAGCGCGTCCCACGTGAGTTGCTCGGCGACCGGCCACGCCTTCGCGCGCGCGATGTTGCGCCAGTTGTCGATCGCGCCGGTGGGGCAGGGCGCGACGCAGGCATTGCAGCCGTTGCAGATCGCGGGATCGACGACGTAGTTGCGCGAGTCGTGCGTGATCGCGTCGAGCGGACAGGTCTCTTCGCACGTGTTGCAGCGAATGCAGATCTCGGGGTCGATGAGAAGCTGCCGCAGCACCTCGGCGCCGTGGTCCGTTGCCGTCGTGTCGCCGTTCATCGCGGCGTCAGTTGAAGCGCACGTAGTCGAAGTCCACCGGCTGCCGATTCACGCCCATGGCCGGTGGCGCGATCCAGTGCGCAAACCTGCCCGGCTCGACCACGCGCCCCATCAGCGAGGCGACGAATGCGCGATCCTCCGCGGTGGGCAGCCACGACGACTCGTGCGCCGCCCACTCGGCCGCGCCGATCACGCGGCCGTCCGGCGTCACGCGGGCGCTGGCGAAGGCGCCGATCTTGCGGTTGAAGGCCTTGTGCGGGACGGTGAGGCGAAACGGGATGCCCGCCTTCTCGATGACCTTGTTCCAGCGGCCGATGCCGCCCACCGAATCGCGGATGTAGTCGTCGCGCAGCACTTCGTTCAGGGCGTTCAGCATCGGCGCGTCGCGCGTGACGATCATGCCGTCCGCGATTTCCTGCACGGGATACGTCCGGTCGTGCAGGCGGTGGTCGTCGTCGCGCTTGCCTTCCTCGAAGCGACCCTTCAGCCCGGCGCCGTAGAACGTGGCGGCATTGGACGACACGTCGGCGCCGAAGAGGTCGATGGTCACCGCGAAATGGAAGTTGAGATAGCGCTGGATCGTCGGCAGGTCGATCACGCCGGCCGCGCGCAGGCGGGCCGGATCGTCGGTGCCGAGTTCGCCCATCACCTGGCAGGTGCGCTGCACGACGCGCGACACGCCGGATTCACCGACGAACATGTGGTGCGCTTCCTCCGTCAGCATGAACTTCGTGGTCCGTGCCAGCGGATCGAAGCCCGACTCGGCCAGCGCACACAGCTGGAACTTGCCGTCGCGATCGGTGAAGTACGTGAACATGTAAAAGGCGAGCCAGTCGGGCGTGCGCTCGTTGAATGCGCCGAGGATCCGCGGATTGTCGGTGTCGCCGGAGCGGCGCTGGAGCAGCGCGTCCGCTTCCTCGCGGCCGTCGCGACCGAAGTGCCGGTGCAGCAGATAGACCATCGCCCAGAGATGGCGGCCCTCTTCGACATTGATCTGGAAGAGATTGCGCAGGTCGTAGAGCGACGGTGCTGTCAGCCCGAGGTGGCGCTGCTGCTCGATCGATGCCGGCTCGGTGTCGCCCTGCGTGACGATGATCCGGCGCAGGTTGGCGCGGTGTTCGCCCGGCACGTCCTGCCACACCGGCTGCCCCATGTGCTCGCCGAAATGAATCCTGCGCTCGGTGTCGGCGGGCGAGAGGAAGATGCCCCAGCGATAGTCGGGCATCCGGACATGATCGAAGTGCGCCCAGCCGCCGGGATCGACACTCACCGCCGTGCGCAGGTATACCTCCGCTTCGCGCGTGCCCTCGGGACCCATTTCCGCCCACCATTGCAGGAAATTGGGCTGCCAGTGCTCGAGCGCGCGCTGCAGCGTGCGGTCGCCGGCGAGATTGACGTTGTTGGGGATCTTTTCGCTGTAGTCGATCGAACTCATTGCGGCATCCATTCGTTGCGGCGGGCGATGCCGCCTGATTGCGGGTATGGGGTCAGACGCGGTCGAAGTCGAATTGCGCCTTGCCACCCTTGCCATAGACCTTGAGCGCGCCCCGTTCGCCGGAGGCATTGGGTCGCGTGAAGATCCAGTTCTGCCAGGCGGACAGCCGGCCGAAGATGCGGGTTTCCATCGTTTCGGCGCCGCCGAAGCGCAGGTTGGCCTCGAGCCCGGTGAGCGCGTCCGGGGACATGCTGGCGCGCTCCTCTAGCGCGATGCGGATCTCGTCGTTCCAGTCGATGTCGTCGGGCATGGCCGTGACCAGTCCCAGCGCATCGGCGCGTTGCGGCGTCAGGCCGGTGCCGATGCACGCCTCGACCGCTGCGATCTCCGCCGCATCGCCGTGGAAGCGCCGCGCCAGCCGCGACAATCCGTTGACCATCGGATAGGCGCCGAAGTTCATCGCCGAGGGTGTGCACAGGGGTTCGCGCTCCGGGGCGTCGGGCAACCGCTGCATGTAGACGCGGTCCGCCGCGAGGGCCACCTCGAGCAGCGTGCCGGCGAAGCACGATCCTTCCTCCACCAGCGCGAAGAGCGTGCGCGAGGACACATCCAGACGCGCCAGCGCGCGGCGCAGGAAGCCGGTGGTCTCGCGCACGAACCAATGGCCGCGGTGCGCCACGAGCGATGCATCGACGGCGAGCACGTGCCGCGCGTCGCCTGTCGTTTTCAGGAGCCACGTGCCGATGCCGAGTTCGTTGGTGCGCATCGACAGGATTGCGTCGTCCAGGTCGCGGGCCATGGCGAGCGGCCACCAGTCGATGCCGGCGGCCTCGATATCCGCCACTGTCGAGGGCGGGGCCACGGCCGGTGCGCGGAGCGTGAAGGTGGCGGTGCGTGCGGTCCGGTCGATGGCAACGTCGACGTTCGCATAGTGATAGCCGGCGGCATCCACCGTGCGCGCCAGCGGTGTCAGGGCAACGCCTGCCGCCCCGGCGGGGCGATCGCTCTGCGCCGCCAGCGCCAGCGCCCGCGCGCGCACGGCGGCGGTGAACTGCGCCGGCTTGACCACGTCGTCGACCAGTCGCCATTCGCGCGCGCGCGCGCCGCGGATGCCTTCGGTCAGCGTGCAGAAGACGTCGGCGCGATCGTGGCGCACGCGGCGCTTGTCAGTGAGCCGCGTGAGGCCGCCGGTGCCGGGCAGCACGCCGAGCAGCGGTACCTCCGGCAGCGCGACCGACGATGAGCGATCGTCGATCAGCATGATCTCGTCGCACGCCAGCGCCATTTCGTAGCCGCCGCCGGCGCATGAACCGTTCACGGCCGCGAGGAACTTCAGCCCGGAATGGCGGCTGGCGTCCTCGATGCCGTTGCGCGTCTCGTTGGTGAATTTGCAGAAGTTGACCTTCCATGCGTGCGACGACAGTCCGAGCATGAAGATGTTGGCGCCCGAACAGAACACGCGGTCCTTGCCGCTGCTGACGACCACGGTGCGGACCTCGGGGTGCTCGAACCGGATCCGCTGCACGGCGTCGTGAAGCTCGATGTCCACGCCGAGGTCGTAGGAATAGAGTTTCAGCTTGTAGCCCTCGCGCAGGCCCGCGTCCTCGGCCACATCCAGCAGCAGCGTGGCCACGGGGCCGTCGAAGGCGAGTTTCCAGTGCCGGTACTGGTCCGGGTGGGTGCGGTAGTCAACGTGCGGATCGGTCGTCATGGCGGTCCCTGTGACCTTGGGTGCGGCGGTTTGGGCAGCCCGGAGTTCGATGCATTGCAATGCATCGCGACCCGAAGTGTCAGGCATTATAATGCATAAACGATCCCCACATGGACGGTCAGGCGGCCGTGTCCAGGCGCGCGTGCACCGCGTCCCGCAACTCGGCACGCGCATCGGCCAGCGCCTTGCCGCGGGTGTCGAAGATCATGTC
>JANNYI010000298.1:0-5244 GCA_031410015.1 Betaproteobacteria bacterium
CTCGCCTACAGCCTCGCCTACAGGATCCACAACGGCCGAAGCACACACGGGGGGGTTGAACCGCCCGTTGTCCGCCCCCACCTTCGCCTCGCCGGCGCGAGGCCGCTTCCCCCCATTTCCGGATTCCGAACATGAGCACGAAACAGACACTGTCCTTTCAGGCCGAAGTCACGCAGATCCTGCATCTCGTCACGCATTCGCTTTACTCCAACAAGGAGATCTTTCTGCGCGAGCTGATCTCCAACGCGTCGGATGCGTGCGACAAGCTGCGCTTCGAGGCGCTCGACAACAGCGCGTTGTTCGAGGACAGCCCGGACCTGGCCATCCGCGTGTCGTTCGATGCCGCCGCACGCACGGTCACCATCAGCGACAACGGCGTGGGCATGAGCGCCGACGAAGCCGTGGCGCATCTGGGCACCATCGCCAAGAGCGGCACGCGCGAGTTCGTGGCGGCCCTGGAAGGCGACCGCCAGAAGGACGCGCAGCTGATCGGCCAGTTCGGCGTCGGCTTCTACTCGGGCTTCATCGTGGCGGACCGCATCACGGTGGAGTCGCGCCGCGCGGGATTGCCCGCCGAGGCCGGCGTGCGCTGGTCCAGCGAAGGCACCGGCGAATTCGACGTCGAGCCGATCACGCGCGCGGCGCGCGGCACGGACGTGATCCTGCACCTGCGCGCCGACGAGGACGAGTTCCTGTCGGCGTGGAAGCTGAAGTCGATCATCCGCCGCTACTCCGACCACATCTCGCTGCCCATCATGATGCGCAAGGAAGAGTGGGACGCGGAGTTGAAGCAGAACGTCGTCAGGGATGAGTGGGAACAGGTCAACGATGCGGCGGCGCTGTGGGCGCGCAACAAGAGCGACGTCACGCCGGAGCAATACGCCGAGTTCTACAAGCAGATTTCCTACGATACAGAGCCGCCGCTGGCCTACACCCACAATCGCGTCGAGGGCCGCAGCGAATACACGCAGCTGCTCTACGTGCCGTCGAAGGCACCGTTCGACCTGTGGAACCGCGACAAGCGCGGCGGCGTCAAGCTCTACGTCAAGCGCGTGTTCGTGATGGACGACTCCGAAGTGCTGATGCCGGTCTACCTGCGCTTCGTGCGCGGCGTGATCGACAGCGCGGATCTTCCGCTCAACGTCAGCCGCGAGCTGCTGCAGGAGTCCCGCGATGTGAAGGCCATCCGCGAGGGCTCCACCAAGCGCGTGCTGGCCATGCTCGAAGGCCTGGCCGACAACGACGACGATGCGGAAAAAGCCAAGTACGCCGCGTTCTGGAAGGACTTCGGCGCCGTGCTGAAGGAGGGCATCGGCGAGGACCACGCCAACCAGGAGCGCCTCGCCAGGCTGCTGCGCTTCGCCTCCACGCACGCAGACGAGGGCGTGTCCTTTGCCGCATATGTTGCGCGGATGAAGGAAGGCCAGGCGGCGATCTACTACGTCACCGCCGATACCTTGGACGCCGCGCGCAACAGCCCGCAGCTCGAGATCTTCCGCAAGAAGGGCATCGAGGTGCTGTTCCTCACCGACCGCGTCGACGAGTGGATGCTGAACTTTCTGCACGACTTCGACGGCAAGCCATTGCAGAGCGTGGCCAAGGGTGCCTTCGATCTCGGCACGCTGCAGGATGAGGAGGAGAAGCGGCAGGCCGATGAAGCGGCAAAGGCTGCAGGCCCGCTGGTCGAGCGCCTGAAGGAGCAGCTGAAGGATCGCGCGCGCGACGTTCGCGTCTCCGCGCGGTTGGTCGACTCACCGGCATGCATCGTGGTCGAGGCCGGCGAAGCCAGCTCGCATCTCGCGCGCCTGATGCAGCAGGCCGGTCAGGGCGCGCCGGAAACGCTGCCGATCCTCGAGATCAATCCGCAGCATCCACTGGTGGCGCGGCTTGAAGGCCACGCCCACTTCGACGACCTGGCGCACCTGATCTTCGACCACGCCGTGCTGGCCGAGGGCGGCCAGCTGCAGCGCCCGGCCGAGCACGTGCAGCGGATGACGCGGGTGCTGACGGCCTGATGGGCCGTCACGCACGCGTCAGCGGTCAGCGCGGAATCGAATAGTTGGCCGGCACGTAGATATAGCCCTGGCCGTCGGCGCGAATGTGGCCGACGCCGGGAAACGGCAGGTGCGCGACGGCCAGCCAGAAGCCCTGCTTGGCACCGTCGGCGTAGACCTTCTTGCGCTGGCTCGCCGCCGCCTTGGAATCGGTGTCGAACTGGATGGTGACCGCGGGCTGCGGAAACTGCACCGCCGCCACGTGCATCAGGTCGCCCAGCACCGCCATTTTCTGGCCTTTGCTTTCGACCATGTACATCGTGTGGCCCTTGGTGTGGCCGTAGGTCGCCACCGACGAAATGCCGGGCGTCAATTCGCCGTTGCCGTCGAAGGGCTTGAACTTGCCCGCCGCCACGTACGGGTTGAGCGACGCCATCGCGCCCTTGAAGAAATCCTTGGAACCTTCCGGCGCGGCGTCGAGGTTGGCCTGCGACAGCCAGAACTCGGCATCGCGCTTGTCGGCGCGCACGATCGCGTTGGGGAATGCCAGCTTGTCACCGGCCATCAGGCCGCCGACGTGATCGGCGTGCATGTGCGTGATATAGATCTCATCCACCTGCTCCGGCTGGTAGCCGGCGGCCTTCAGGTTGTTGACGAGGTTGCCCAGCGTGGGGCCGAAGAGATTGCCCGCGCCGCTGTCGATCAGCACCAGCTTCGATCCGGTGTTTACCAGGTAGGCATTCACCGACGTCTCGACCGGGTCGGCCAGGAACGCACGCTTGAGCAGCTGGTCGACGCGCTGCGGCGTCGTGTTGGTCAGCAGTTTCTTGACCTCCAGCGGCACGGTGCCGTCCGACAACGCGGTGATCTCGAAATCGCCGAGCATCATCCGGTAGAAGCCGGGCGCCTGGCCCTTGGCCAGCGGCGCGGCGGCGTGCAGGTCGTGTGCGAACAGCAGCGCCGCCGTGACGGCGACGAGGCCCATGATGAAGTTGCGCGTTGCGAGCATTGTGGTGATTCCTCTCGTTCCGGTCGGCGCACATGACTTGCGCGAATCCGCGATCTTACGCGGGCTTGATCCAGCGTCAATGCTGCAGACGGCGCTGCTTCGCCCGCCATCGGGCCGGTGTCGTGCCGCTCCAGCGCCGGAAGGCCCGCGTGAAGGCGCTGGCGTCGGCATAGTCGAGCATGGCGGCGATCTGGGCAATCTCCATCGCCGAGGTGTCGAGCATCTGCCGCGCGATCTCGAAGCGGCTCTCGTCCACCAGTGCCTGGTAGCCGATGCCGAATTCCTTCAGCCGGCGGTTCAGCGTGCGGGCGTGCATCGAAAAAATCGCCGCCACCTGGTCGGCCCGGGAGTGACCGGTGACGACCGCCGTGCGCAGCACGCTGCGCACCTGCGCCGGGAAGTCGTCGCCGTCACGGATTTCGATGGCTTCGACCTGCTTCTGCAGCAGGCTGTGCAACTGGGGATCGGCACCCGGCAACGAGTGACCGAACCATCCGGCCGGAAAAACCACCGCATTTTCTTCGGCATCGAAGCGCAGGGGCGCGTGGAAATACCGGCGAAACGGCCCGGTGTCATCGGGCTTGCGGTGAGCGAACCGGATCTCGCTGGGTTTCCACTCGGGGCCGCACAGGTCACGCATGATGTTGAACATCACGGCAACTGCGCCGTCCCCGACCTGGTCGGTGGCCGCCGTCATCGGCACGTGAACTTCGTAACCCAGCATCACCGCTTGCGCCTCGAGCGTGAGTGTCGTCGCCGCGCCGCGAACGTGAAGGTGCAGGTAGCGCACGAGGCAGCGCAGCGCGGTGCCCACGTCCGGCGCGCACTTCATCAGCATCCCGACGATGCCGAGCGAATGCATCCCGGCTTGCTGGCCGACCAGGAGTCCGAGGTGCCGGCACCCGGTCCTGGCGACGCAGTGGCTGACAAGCCGGCCGCGGGCTGCGTAGGAAATCCGGTTGTCGGGGTTGTCGAACAACGTGAGGTCGAGCCCGACCTCGGCCAATATCACGGCCGGGTCCGCGCCCAGGTTCCGCAGTACCGCAGGAAGGGCCGCCGTGGCGCCGATCCGCAGCATCGCTTCAGCGGGGGTGCGCGTCCGTGCCTGCGGTGCCGGATCGACTGAATGTTGCTTGTTTGACTTCACACAAACAGCATACCAATAACTGTCCAAGAAAGTATAATCAATGACCGAAATTGTCCAGACCAGCCGTATTGCCGCCCTGACACTGTCGATATGCAGGCGATCTGCGGGCGGCGATGGCGATGGCAGCCCGTTTCCGGTTGGCTTGACCCCATTCATTTACTGACGGAGTTTTCAATGAACACGAAATCGAAATTGGCGGTCGCACTCATCTCGGCAGCGGTCGCTGCAACCGTGTTGGCGCAGCAGCCCGCCGCGACCGCAGGTGCAAAGGCCGCCACCCCGGCGGGCGCCGTGGGCGCCGTGGCTGTTGCCAGCGAGCCGGGCAAGGCCGCGGTGGTTCGGGCCGTTGAGATTTCCGCGCAGGTCGTCGGCCTCGACAAGACGACGCGCACGTTGACGCTGAAGGGGCCGAAAGGCAACGTGATGGACCTCGTCGCAGGCGATGAGGTCAAGAATTTCGACCAGATCAAGCTTGGCGATGCCGTCGTCGCGCGGTATGTCCAGGCGCTCACGCTTGAGTTGAAGAAGACTCGCGTCGCTGCTGGCGACGTGGCCGTGAAGGAAGCCGCGGCAAAGGCCAAGCCGGGCGAGCGGCCTGCGGTTGCCGGTGCGCGACAGGTAACCGTTCTGGCCGACGTCGTTGCGGTCGATCCGAAGGCCAGCACGATCACGCTCAAGGGGCCGAAGGGCAATCAAGTGGTGCTCCCGGTGGAGAACCCCGACCAGTTCAAGGTCGTCAAGAAGGGTGATCAGGTCGAGGCCACCTACACCGAGGCGCTCGCACTGTCCGTCGAACCGGCACCGAAGGCGCCTGCGGCCAAGAAGTAGCGGTCGGCTCGCTTTGGTACTGGCGGCGGGGATGAACCTGCAGGACAGGAAGCCGAGCGGTCGTACCGTCCGTGCAATTCGTGCCGGTACCGAACCTCGGCTGCACCACTGATTTTCAGCCGCGAGCGGTATCAAGGTCCAATGTGTGAAAATCGCGCCGGCGATTTCGAATAGGCGGAGTGATCATGCATCGAGTACCAATGGGTCCAGTGGGAATCGACTCGCAATGGCGCTGGGCGCGGCCGCTGGTGCTGGGAATCATTGCC
>JANNYI010000299.1:0-1017 GCA_031410015.1 Betaproteobacteria bacterium
AGGGAATCGAACCCCCAACCTGCGGTTTTGGAGACCGCCGCTCTGCCAATTGAGCTACTGCCCTTCCGTTGCTTTGCTTACTTGAGCACCTTGGAAACGACACCGGCGCCGACGGTGCGGCCGCCCTCGCGGATCGCGAAGCGGAGGCCTTCCTCCATCGCGATCGGCGCAATCAGTTCCACCACCATCTTGATGTTGTCCCCCGGCATCACCATCTCGGTGCCTTCCGGCAACTCCACCGACCCGGTCACGTCCGTGGTCCGGAAGTAAAACTGCGGCCTGTAGTTGTTGAAAAACGGCGTATGACGCCCGCCCTCTTCCTTCGACAGTACGTACACTTCGCATTCAAACTTGGTGTGCGGCGTGATCGACCCGGGCTTGGCCAGCACCTGGCCGCGCTCCACGTCTTCCCGCTTGGTGCCGCGCAGCAGCACGCCGACGTTGTCGCCCGCCTGCCCCTGGTCCAGCAGCTTCCTGAACATCTCCACGCCCGTGCATACCGTCTTCACCGTCGCCTTCAGCCCGACGATCTCCAGTTCTTCCCCGACCTTCACAATCCCGCGCTCCACCCGACCGGTCACCACCGTGCCGCGACCGGAGATCGAGAATACGTCTTCGATCGGCAGCAGGAACGCGCCGTCGATCGCCCGCTTCGGCTCCGGTATGTAGGCGTCCAGCGCATCGGCCAGCCTCATGATCGCGCCTTCGCCCATCTCGCCCTTGTCGCCTTCCAGCGCCAGCTTCGCCGAGCCTATGATGATCGGCGTGTCGTCACCCGGAAATTCGTACTTCGACAGCAACTCCCGCACTTCCATCTCGACAAGTTCCAGCAACTCCTTGTCGTCCACCATGTCGGCCTTGTTCATGAACACGATGATGTACGGCACCCCGACCTGGCGCGCCAGCAGGATGTGCTCCCGCGTCTGCGGCATCGGCCCGTCCGCGCTCGATACCACCAGGATCGCGCCATCCATCTGCGCCGCTCCGGTGATCATGTTCTTGATGTAGTCCGCATGT
>JANNYI010000300.1:0-15184 GCA_031410015.1 Betaproteobacteria bacterium
GCGCATCATCGGCCGCACCGCGAGAGGCGTAGAACGCCGCGACACCGAGGCCGATGATCACCTTCCATGACAGGCCGGCCAGGAACAGCACGTAGAAGCCCGACGCGCTCAGCAACAGCGCGGTGCCGAGATCCGGCTGCCGCTTGATCAGCAGCACGGGCACCACGATCAGCACTGCGGCAAGCCCGAAGTCCTTCCAGTTGATGCGGCCCTCGAACTTCTGGAAATACCATGCGAGCATCAGCGGCAGCGCGATCTTCATCAACTCGGAAGGCTGGACGCGGATGAATCCCAGACTCAGCCAGCGCCGCGAGCCGTTGACCACGACGCCGAACAGCGCAACGCCGACCAGGAGCAGCACGCCGAGCACGTAGAGCGGCAACGCGGCGCGCGCCAGTGTCTGCGGCGGAACGTTGGCCAGGATCCACATCAGCGTCAGCGCGAAGCCGAGCGACACGAACTGCGTGGTGACGCGGGCCACGCTCTGGTCGGCGGCGGAGAACAGGGTGACGAGGCCGACGCCCACCAGCGCCATCGCGCACCCGAACAGGAAGTTGTCGATGCGGCGCGTCAGCGCTTCCCACGCGCGCCCAACGAGTTCGAGCAGCGGCATCAGTCGGTCACGTCCTCGCCTTCCTTGATCGGCACTGCCGGCGCAGGGCCGGGCTCGGTCTTGCCGATGAGGAAGTAGTCGAGCACCTTGCGCGCGATCGGCGCGGCGGCGGCGGCCCCGAAGCCGCCGTTTTCGACCAGTACGGCGAGCGCGATGCGCGGCTTGTCGGCGGGCGCGTAGGCAATGAACCAGGCGTGGTCGCGCAGGCGCTCGTCGATCTTGCTTGCGATGTACTTCTCGCCCTTCAGCGAATAGACCTGCGCAGTTCCGGTCTTGCCGCCGGATACATACTTGGCATCGCGAACGGCCGCGGCGCTGGTGCCTGCCTGGTGGACGCCGACCCGCGAGTACTAGATCAGCGCAATGTGCTCCGGCTTGGCGGAGATCGTGTGCGTCGGTTGCGGCGCCACCTTGCGTTCATCGCCGGTCTTCAGGTTGACGATGCTCTTGACGAGGTGCGGCTTGAACGCCACGCCGTCGTTGGCCACGATGGCCATGGCTTGGGCCAGCTGCATCGGCGTGAACGCGTTGTAGCCCTGGCCGATGCCCGCGGAAATGGAGTCGCCGAGGTACCACTTGCGATGTTCCTCGCGGTATTTTTCACCCGCGAAGCGCGCGCGTTTCCATTCGCGCGACGGCAGCACGCCGGTCAGTTCGCCCTCGATATCCACGCCGGTCTTGCGGCCGAACGAAAGCTGGGTGAGGAAGCGCGCGGTGTCGTCGATGTCGGTTTCGCTGGCCAGCACGTAGTAGTAGGTGTCGCACGACACCACCACCGACTTGTACATGTCGACCGTCCCGTGGCCGCCCGGTTTATCGTCGCGGAAGCGGTAGGACGACCCCGGCAGCTGGAAGAAGCCCGGATCGCTGATCGTCTGGCCCGGCGTGCGCTTGCCGGACGTGAGCGCCGCCAGCGCGAGGAACGGCTTGATCGTCGACCCCGGCGGGTAGGCACCGCGCAGCGGGCGGTTGAGCAGCGGCTTGTCTGGGGATTCGTTGAGCAGTTCCCAGTTGGCGGAGTCGATGCCTTCGACGAACAGGTTGGGGTCGTAACCCGGCTTGGAGACGAAGGCCAGGATGTCGCCGGTGGTGGGATCGATGGCCACCAGCGCGCCGCGGCGGTCGCCGAACGCGGCCTCGGCCACTTCCTGCAGGCGGATGTCGAGCGACAGCTTCAGGTTGTTGCCCGACACCGGCGGCGAGCGCGACAGCGTGCGCACGGCCCGGCCCGCGGCATCGACCTCCACCTCCTCCACGCCGGTCGTGCCATGCAGTTCGCGCTCGTAGGAGAGTTCGACCCCCACCTTGCCGATGTAGTCGGAGCCCTTGTAGTTGGCGCCTTCGTCCCAGCTTGCAATGCGCTCGATGTCCTTGCCGTTGATGCGGCCGATGTAACCCAGCACATGCGAGGCCACTTCGCCGAACGGGTACTGGCGGAACAGCCGCGCCTTGATCTCCACGCCCGGAAAGCGGTAGCGATTGACCGCGAAGCGCGCGACCTCCTCATCCGACAGGCGGGTGCGCAGCGGCATGCTCTCGAAATTCTTCGACTCGTCCAGCAGCTTGCGAAAGCGCTTGCGGTCCCGCGGCTGGATGTCGACGACGGTGGCCAGTTCGTCGATCGTGGCCTCGAGGTTGCGGATGCGCGCAGGCGTGAGCTCGAGCGTGTAGGCCGAATAGCTCTGCGCCAGCACGACGCCGTTGCGGTCGGTGATCACGCCGCGGTTGGGGACGATGGGCACGACGGCGATGCGGTTGGATTCGGCCAGCGTCCGGTAGTGCTCGTGCTGCACCACCTGCAGGTAGAAGAAGCGGCCGAAGAGCCCCGCGAAGGCCAGCAGCGCGCAGGCACCGGCGACGACCAGGCGGCGGCGAAACAGGAACAGCTCGCGCTCGGAGTTGCGGACTTCGGGTGCGCCGAACGCGCGGCTGCTGTCGTAGCCGGAGCGCCGCTTGCCGAAAAGGCGGCGGGCCATCAGCGTTCACCCGGCGAGCGCGTGGGCCGCTGCGGCCACTGCAGCAGCATCGACAGGAGCGGCCACAGCAGCGCGCCGACAATGGGCGACACCATGTAGGTCCACCGCGGCAGCGGCGCGCCGCCGACCACGCGTACCAGCAGCACGAGCGCCGCGCAGACCAGCAGCAGCACGCCCACCTGCGGCGCCTGCTGCCACAGCGGAAAGCGCTGCACGCGCCGGCGGAAGTACTCGGCGCCGTAGGCGAGCACGGCGTAGGCGAGCGCGTGCTGGCCGAACAATGTGGCGTCGCCCACGTCCATCACGAGGCCCAGCATCCATGCCACGCCCACGCCGACGTAGCGCGGCTCCTGGATGCACCAGTAGAGGATCACCAGCGCCAGGAAATCGGGCCGCAGCATCAATGTCAATCCGGCGGCGGGCGCGACGTTGCCGAGAAAGCCCAGGAAGAACGTGAGCAGGATGAACCAGGGGTTCACCGAGCGCAGGATCTCCTCGGGCCTTGCCGAGCCGAAGGTGGTGGCGCGCGGGTAGTTCATGCAACACGTCCTGCTCGCGGGGGGCGAGCGTCGGGAGCACAGGCGTGGTTCATCGGCATGTCATCCACCACGCCTGCCCTTGCCGCGGCCGGTTTTTTTCTCGGCGTTGGCATCGACCGGTTCCTCTGGCCGCGACATCTGGGCCGCACCCTCGCCCAGGACCAGCAGGTAGGAGCTGCGATCCGCGCCGGCCAGCGGCCGCGCGGTGATCCGCGCAAATACCTGTCCGGTATCCCGTTCCACCGTCTCGACCTGCGCCACGGCAAGGCCCGGCGGATAGGTGCCGTCGATGCCGGACGTGTACAGCTTGTCCCTGGGCTGGATATCGGCCGACGGCGCCATGAAGCGCAGTTCGGGCGGACGGCCGGCGCCGGCGCCGAAGAACACGCTGCGCACGCCGCTACGTTCGACTCGCACCGGTACAGCGTGATCCTTGTCCGTCACGAGCGTGACCTCGGCCATCATCGGGAAGACGCGTGTGACCTGCCCGACCACGCCAAGTTCATCGATCACCGCTTCGCCGGCCTTGATCCCGGCATCGGTGCCGCGATTGACGAATATCTTTTGCGTGAAGGGGTCGCGGCCGGTGTAGAGCACTTCCACCGCCGTGGCGCCGCCGCGGTAGCGCGTGCGCATCTCGAGCAGCGCCCGCAGCTTGGCGTTTTCGTCGCGCAGCGATGCAAAGCCCTGCACGGAGGGCGCGATGACCACGAGTTCCTGCTTCAGGGCGGCGTTGTCGTCGGCGAGCGTACGCTTGGACCCGAAATAGGCGGCCACCCAACCCAGTGCCTCGCCCGGCATCTGCACGGCGCGCTGCAGCGGATAGAGGACCACGGCCGCCACCTGCCGAATGCCTTCGAGATAGCGGTAGCGCGTGTCCGCAAACATCAGCGCAATCGACAGGAGACCGAAGAACGCGAGCCGGGTGAGGGGGCTGGGCCCGCGGTGGAAGAACGGCGGCGGATCGGCGGAGACGTGCCGGATCGTGCGCACCGGTTCAGTCCGACGTGAAGATGGTGTGCAGCTTCTCCATGTTCTCGAGCGCCTTGCCGCAGCCGCGCACCACGCACGTCAGCGGATCTTCGGCGACGATCACCGGCAGTCCGGTCTCTTCCATCAGCAGCCGGTCCACGTCGCGCAGCAGCGCACCACCGCCGGTCAGCACCATGCCGCGCTCGGCGATGTCGGCGCCGAGTTCGGGGGGCGTGCGCTCGAGCGCGCTCTTGACCGCCGACACGATGCTGTTGAGCGGATCGGTGAGGGCCTCGAGGATTTCGTTGGACGAAACGGTGAAGCTGCGCGGGATGCCTTCGGCCAGGTTGCGGCCCTTGACTTCCATTTCCTTGACCTCGGAACCGGGGAACGCGGAGCCGATGGTCTTCTTGATCGTCTCGGCGGTGGTTTCGCCGATCAGCATGCCGTAGTTGCGGCGGATGTAGTTGACGATGGCCTCGTCGAACTTGTCGCCGCCCACGCGCACGCTGCCGGAGTAGACCATGCCGCCCAGCGAGATCACGCCCACTTCGGTGGTGCCGCCGCCGATGTCGACGACCATCGAGCCGGTGGCCTCGCCCACGGGCAGGTCGGCGCCGATGGCCGCAGCCATCGGTTCTTCGATGAGGTAGACCTTGGAGGCGCCCGCACCCAATGCGGATTCGCGAATGGCGCGGCGCTCGACCTGCGTGGAGCCGCACGGCACGCAGATGATGATGCGAGGGCTTGGCGAAAAAAGGCGCGAATCGAGCACCTTCTTGATGAACTGCTTCAGCATCTGCTCCGTCACCGTGAAGTCGGCGATGACGCCGTCCTTCATCGGACGGATGGCGGTGATGTTGCCCGGCGTGCGGCCCAGCATCTGCTTGGCCGCGAGCCCGACTTCCTGGATCACCTTCTTGCCGTTGGGGCCGCCTTCCTGGCGGATGGCGACAACCGATGGCTCGTTCAGCACGATGCCCTTGCCACGCACATAGATGAGCGTGTTGGCGGTGCCGAGGTCGATTGCCAGATCGCTGCCGAAATAACCTTTGAAGAACTCGAACATGAATGCGTAAAACCTGACAGAGAAGGGCCGCGGGAAGAGACGGACCTGAAGGTGGGGCGTTGCCCGCGCGTCACGAGGGGCGCGGGTGCTTAAAAGATTGTCGATTATGATAGCATTGCAGTTGCTCTTCAGCACTGATTTGGCGCGGTTTTTTACCATCCTGCATTCCGGCGGCATGGAGGCTCCCGCGCCTCACCTTCCCGTAACCCGGTCCCGGCCGCAAGGCACAGGGACCGCCTGTCTGGCCGATGCGCTCGGCCCCGCGCCATGGCTCTCACCCTCGCCGACGTACACCGCATTGCCCATCTGGCGCGCATCGAGATCGATGCCGCTGCCGCCGACGAAGTCCACAGCAAGCTCCTTGCCATCTTCGCGATGATCAACGAGCTGCAGGCCGTGGATACGACCGGCATCGTGCCGATGGCGCATGCGCAGGACGTGATGCTGCCGCTGCGCGACGACGTCGTCACGGCGCAGGACCAGCGCGCGTTGTATCAAGGCGTCGCGCCGGCCGTGGATGGCGGCCTGTACCTCGTGCCGCGCGTGGTGGAGTAGGGGATGGCCGAACCGATCACCGCCACGGTTGCCGGGCAGGTCGCGGCGCTGCGCGCCCGCAAGATTTCCAGCGTCGAGCTCACCGGCACGCTGCTCGACCGCATCGAGGCCGCGCAGCCGGTGCTGAACGCGTTCGTCACCATCGACCGGGACGGCGCGCTGGCGCAGGCCCGCGCGGCCGACGCGGCGCTGGCCGCGGGCAACGCGCCGCCGCTGGCGGGCGTGCCCATCGCGCACAAGGACGTGCTGATGACCGCGGGACTGCGCACCACATGCAGCTCGCGGATGCTGTCCAATTTCACCGCGCCCTACGACGCGCATGTCGTCGCCGGGCTGAAGGATGCGGGCACCGTGCTGGTCGGCAAGACCAACATGGACGAGTTCGCGATGGGCTCGTCCAACGAGACGTCCTTCTTCGGCCCCGTCAGGAATCCGTGGAATGTCGA
Organism: Betaproteobacteria bacterium; assembly: GCA_031410015.1. Taxonomy (GTDB): domain Bacteria; phylum Pseudomonadota; class Gammaproteobacteria; order Burkholderiales; family Casimicrobiaceae; genus VBCG01. The sequence goes on from JANNYI010000300.1 coordinate 6,171, forward strand.
CTACGTGCCGGGCGGCAGTTCGGGCGGCTCGGCCGCCGCCGTGGCCGCGCGTCTCGTGCCGGCCGCCACCGGCACTGACACCGGCGGCTCGATTCGCCAGCCCGCGTCGCTCACCGGCATCTGCGGCTTGAAGCCCACCTATGGCGTGTGCTCGCGCTATGGCCTGATCGCGTTCGCGTCCAGCCTCGACACGCCGGGCATGTTTGCGCGCACGGCCGAGGATTGCGGGTTGCTGCTGAATGCGATGGCCGGCCACGATCCGCGCGACTCCACGTCGCTCGAGCGGCCGCGCGAGGACTTCACGCGCGATCTCGCGCTTCCTCTGGCCGGATTGCGCATCGGCCTGCCGCGCGAGTATTTCGGCGACGGCATCGATCCCGACGTCGCCGCCGCCATCGAGGCTGCGCTGGCGGAATATCGCAAGCTCGGCGCCACCACGGTCGATGTCGCGCTGCCCAACGTCAAGCTGTCGGTGCCCGTCTACTATGTGATCGCGCCGGCGGAGGCTTCGTCCAACCTGTCGCGCTTCGACGGCGTGCGCTATGGCCATCGCGCCGAGGTGTATGGCGACCTGCTCGACATGTACAAGAAGTCGCGCGCCGAAGGCTTCGGCGCCGAGGTGAAGCGGCGCATCCTCACCGGCACCTATGTGCTGTCGCACGGGTACTACGATGCGTATTACCTCAAGGCGCAGCAGGTGCGGCGCCTGATCGCCGACGATTTCACGCGCGCCTACCAGCAGTGCGACATGATCATGGGTCCCACCGCGCCCGCGCCGGCCTTCAGGATCGGCGACAAGACCGACGATCCGGTGCAGATGTACCTGAACGACATCTTCACCATCGCCGCCAACCTGACGGGCGCGCCGGCCATCTCGATCCCGGCGGGCTTCGATCGCCGCGGGCTGCCCATCGGCATGCAGATCCAGTCCAACTATTTCACCGAGGCGCGGCTGCTCAACGTCGCGCATCGCTTCCAGCAGGCCACCGATTGGCATCTGCGGGCGCCGGTGATGTGCAGGGAGGCCACGTCATGACCTGGGAAGTGGTCATCGGGCTGGAAACGCACGCGCAGCTTTCCACCGTCTCCAAGATTTTTTCCGGGGCCTCCACCGCGTTCGGCGCGGCGCCCAACACACAGGCCTCGGCCGTGGACATCGCGCTGCCGGGCGTGCTGCCCGTGCTGAATCGCGGCGCGGTCGAGCGCGCGATCCGCTTCGGGCTGGCGGTGGGCGGCACGATCAGCAAGCGCAGCGTGTTCGCGCGCAAGAATTATTTCTACCCTGACCTCCCCAAGGGTTACCAGATTTCGCAGTATGAGATTCCCGTGGTCGTGGGCGGTGGGGTCGCCATCGTGTCGCCCACGCGCGGCGAATTCGTCGTCGAGTTGACGCGCGCGCACCTGGAAGAGGACGCCGGCAAGTCGCTGCACGAGGATTTCCACGGCATGTCGGGCATCGACCTCAATCGCGCGGGCACGCCGCTGCTGGAGATCGTCACCGAGCCGGTGCTGAAGAGTTCCGACGAAGCCGTGGCCTATGCCAAGGCGCTGCATGGGCTCGTGCGGTGGATCGGCATCTGCGATGGCAACATGCAGGAAGGCAGCTTCCGCTGCGACGCCAACGTGTCCGTGCGCCGTGCCGGCGAGCCGCTGGGCACCCGCTGCGAGATCAAGAACCTCAACAGCTTCCGCTTCATGCACGAGGCCATCGAATTCGAGATCCGGCGCCAGATCGAGCTGATCGAGGACGGCGGGCGCGTGGTGCAGGAAACGCGGCTGTACGACCCGGACAAGCATGAAACGCGGTCGATGCGCAGCAAGGAAGACGCGCAGGACTATCGCTACTTCCCCGACCCCGACCTGCCGCCGCTGACGATTGCGGAGTCGTGGATCGCGCAGGTGAAGGCGGCGATGCCGGAGCTGCCGGAGGCGATGAAGGCGCGGTTCGAATCGCAATACCTTTTGTACCCGGATGACTCTGCGGCGCTTACCGCGACACGTGCAACGGCGGAATACTTTGTGAAAACGCTTAAGCACCTTGCAGCGATCTCAGGTCCTCCCGCGACAACGCAGAGCGACGACGTTGCAAATGGAAAGTCGGTGGCTAACTGGGTAATCAATGAACTCGGCTCTCTCCTGAACGAACATCAAGCTGACATTGCGGATTCGCCGATTTCGCCCAAGAGCCTCGCGGAATTGATCGCGCATACAGATCGATTCAAAGGAACGATCAGTCACAAGTCAGCAAAAGATGTCCTCACGGCCCTGTGGAATGGTGAAGGCGAGGTCGACGCGATCATCGAAGCCCACGGCCTGCGCCAGATTTCCGACGAGGGCGCGATCGGGAAAATTGTCGACGAGGCCATCGCCGCCAATCCCGCGATCGTGGCCGAGTACAAGGCCGGCAGGGAAAAAGCCTTCAATTCGCTCGTCGGCAAGGTGATGGCCGCCTCCAGGGGCAAGGCCAACCCGGCGCAGGTCAACGCGATCCTGAAGGCGAAGCTCGGCTGACCTCGTTGCGTGGTGCGGGGTGCCGACGCTGCCGTAGGCGAGGCTTCAACCTCGCTGGTTCAATGCGGCGACAACACCGCGAGGCTGAAGCCTCGCCTACAGGCAAATACGCTAGCGCGGCGGCGCTGACTCACCCGCGAAACTGCGAGTCGATGCGCCACTGCATTTCGTCGCGTTCGCACTGCACGTGGCGCTCGTTAAGCAGCCAGTCCGCGCCGATGTCGCGCAACGCGCGTTGGTCCAGACGGTCGAACGCATCAACGTCGCGAGCGCGCGCCGCGCGTGCGGACCAACGGGCCAGCGCGGCACGCGTCAGGTTGACCCACCGGGCAAGGAGCCGTGCCGGCAAGCGGATGTCCGCCGGCGGGCTCGGGATGGTGGCAGCGGGGGCGCAGCAGGTGTTCATGGTCGATTCCGTCGTGGTTGACATCGCTGGTAAGCATAAGCGCCCAAGACACGGATCGGAATCGCTTTGTTCTTCACACATTGGTCGGGTATGCTTACCAGCATGGCTCGACTTCCCCTCAACACGCTCCCTGCCTTTCGCGCCGTCGCGGAACTGCAGAACCTGCGCGCGGCTGCGGAGTTGCTGCACCTGACGCACAGCGCGGTGAGTCAGCAGATTCGCGGGCTCGAGGATCAGCTCGGCTTTGCGTTGTTCGAACGGCGCGGGCGCCGGCTCGTGCTGAATCCCGGCGGCGAGGCGCTGCTGCGCAGCGTGCAGGGTGCACTGGCGCAGCTGGACGACGGCGTGCAGGCCGCCACGGTGGCCGCCAGCGGCGCGGCGCAGCGCCTGCGCGTCACGGTGATACCTTCGTTTGCGCAGCGGTGGCTGCTTCCGCGAATGAGTGCGTGGCACGCGCGCCATCCCCATCTCGCGCTTGAGATCGATGCGTCGCAACAGCTGGTGGATCTGCAACGCGAGGGATTCCACGCGGGGCTGCGCTGTGGCAGCGGCCCGTGGCCCGGCCTTGACTCCGAGCAGCTCTTTACGCCACCCGTGCGCAAGATCGTCGTGGGTTCGCCGTCGGCGGCGCGGCGGCTGGCCGGAGTACAGCCGGAGGCGCTGGTCCGCGAGCCGCTCCTGGGCGACGCCGAATTGTGGGCGCAGTGGTTCAAGGTTGCGGGAGTGGAGGCGCGCGTAGTGCCGGTGGCGGTGTTCAACGATGCGGGCCTGATGCTGCAGGCCGCGGAACAGAACCTGGGCCTCGCGCTCAGCCGCGAATTGCTGGCCGCCGACGCGCTGGCCGATGGCCGCCTCGTCCGCCTGTCGCCGCACACGATCCTGGACGAGCTGGCGTTTACCTACCACCTCGTCTACCCATCGAACCTCCGCGACTGGCCGCCGGTAGTGGCGCTGCGGCAATGGCTGCGCGACGAGTTGGAAACCTCCCGGAAGAGCCTGCCTAAAGCGCCAGCGCGACCAAGAACACCCCGAGCATCGTGAACACGATGGCGATCTTGATCGCCGTGCCCAGCAGCATGCCCAGCCACGTGGCAAGGCCCACGGTGCCCGCGCGGCGGACATCGCGTTGCGCGATGAACTCGCCGATGGCGGCGCCCACCAGCGGCATGAACAGCAATCCCCACAGCCCGGTGAACACGCCGGCGAAGGTGCCGAGCACGGCGCCGATGATGGCGTACCGGCTGGCGCCCACGCGCTTCGCACCCATCGCGGCCGCGGCATAGTCGACGACCCACGCCACCGCCGTCATCGCACCGAGCAGCAGCACCACCCACACGGGGATCCGCGTGAAATCATCGATCCACGCGGCCAACACGATGCCGCCGAAGACGAGGATCACACCAGGCAATGCGGGCAGTACCGTGCCGATCACGCCGACCACGATCAGCGCCACGGCGACGAGCCACAGAGCGACCGTCATGACATCAAAGCCTTGTAGCGGATGCGCTTGGGCTTCGCCCCTTCGTCGCCCAGGCGCTTGCGCTTGTCTGCTTCGTACTCCTGGTAGTTGCCTTCGAAGAACGACCATTGCGAGTTGCCCTCCGCCGCCAGGATGTGCGTGGCGATGCGGTCGAGAAACCAGCGATCGTGCGAGATCACGAGCGCGCTGCCGGCGAATTCGAGCAATGCATCCTCCAGCGCGCGCAACGTTTCCACATCGAGGTCGTTGGACGGCTCGTCCAGCAGCAGCACGTTGCCGCCCTTGAGCAGCGTCTTGGCCAAGTGCAGGCGGCCGCGTTCGCCGCCGGACAGGTTGCCGACGATCTTCTGCTGGTCGCCGCCCTTGAAATTGAAGCGGCCGAGATACGCACGTGACGGCATCTCGAAGCGGCCGACGGTAAGAATGTCCTGGCCGTTGGAGATGGCCTCGAACACGGTCTTGTCGTTGGGCAGCGATTCGCGTGTCTGGTCCACCGCCACCATCTGCACGGTGGAACCGATCACGATTTCGCCGGCGTCCGGCTTTTCCTTGCCCGTGAGCATGCGGAACAGCGTGGACTTGCCGGCGCCGTTGGGACCGATGATGCCGACGATGGCGCCCGGCGGAATGTTGAACGACAGGTCGTCGATCAGCAGGCGCTCGCCGTAGGCCTTGCGCACGCTCTTGAACTCGATCACGTTGTTGCCCAGTCGCTCGGCCACCGGGATGAAGATTTCCTGCGTCTCGTTGCGCTTCTGGTGTTCGTGCGACGACAACTCTTCGAAGCGCGCGATACGCGCCTTGCTCTTCGACTGCCGCGCCTTGGGATTGGAGCGCACCCACTCCAGTTCGGTCTGCATCGCCTTGATGCGCGCGCCTTCCTGCTTGGCCTCGGTCTTCAGGCGTGCTTCCTTCTGCTCCAGCCACGAGCTGTAGTTGCCCTTCCACGGAATGCCGTAGCCGCGGTCGAGTTCGAGGATCCACTCGGCGGCGTTGTCGAGGAAGTAGCGATCGTGCGTGACCGCGATCACGGTACCGGGAAACTTCTGCAGGAACTGCTCCAGCCAGTCGACACTCTCCGCGTCGAGGTGGTTGGTGGGCTCGTCCAGCAGCAGCATGTCGGGCTTTTCCAGCAGCAGGCGGCACAGCGCCACGCGCCGCTTTTCGCCACCGGACAGGTTGCCGATCTTGGCGTCCCACGGCGGCAGGCGCAGCGCGTCGGCGGCGATTTCCATCTGCAGGTCGGAATCCGCGCCGGAGGCGGCGATGATCGCCTCGAATTTCGCTTGCTCGGTGGCGAGCGCATCGAAGTCGGCGTCGGGTTCGGCATACGCCGCATACACGCGCTCCAGGCCTTCCTTGGCGGCCAGGATGTCGCCCATCCCCAGTTCCACCGCCTCGCGCACGGTTTGTTCGGGCTCCATCTGTGGCTCCTGCGGCAGGTAGCCGATGCGCATGTTGGGCATGGGCACCGCCTCGCCTTCGAACTCGCGATCCTCGCCCGCCATGATGCGCATCAGGCTCGATTTGCCGGAGCCGTTCATGCCCAGCACGCCGATCTTCGCGCCGGGGAAGAATGACAGCGAAATGTCCTTGAGGATGACGCGCTTGGGGGGCACGATCTTCCCCACGCGGTTCATCGTGTACACGTATTGGGCCATTGGGGGTACCGGGAGTGAAGCGGGAAGACGCGATTATCGCAGGTGAAAATGGGGTCAGGCTCGAATTGATCGCGAAGGGCGTTCAGAGCCCCGAAACCGATCATCGATCAATTCGAACCTGACCCCATTTTCATGATCGCTGCCGAACCTGTGGGGCCTGTAGGCGAGGCTTCAGCCTCGCGGGTTCACCGTGGCGATAGCCCTGCGAGGCTGCAGCCTCGCCTGCGGGTCGGCCTATTTCGCGGGGGTGGTAGTGGCCGCCGGGACGACGTTGTTGGCGCCCCGCATGCTGGCCTCGGTGGCCAGCCGCAATTCCTGCCAACGCTTCCTGTCGGCTTCGTAGCGCGCCGAGACCACGACGATTTCCTTCTGCTTGGCCGTGATCAGATCGACCTGGCCTTCGATCGTGACGTTGATGTTGGCCAACTCGCGCTCGAGCACGGCCGGCACCGGCTTGTCGCCGAGCGCGGCCTTGCGCGCGTCGAGCTCGGCCTTGCGCTTGTTGAGCAGCGCCGTGTAGCTGGTGGCGGACTGGATCTGGGCATCGATGGTGGAGAGCGCGCGATTGCGGGCCAGATCGATTTCGCTTTCCATCGTATAGGTGGACAGGAGCGCCTTGTCGCGGCGCTCGATCACCTCGCGCTCCTTGGCGACCTGGCGCGCCCGCTCGTCTTCCACCTCCCTGGCGCGACGCTGCTCGGGCGTGAGCGCCGGATCGGTGCGCTTGACCGTCACGCCCTGCTTGTTCAATTCGACGTTGCCCTTGTTGAGGGCTTCGGGCGGAATCTTGTCGGTGTAGTGGACCACGCCCTTTTCGTCCGTCCACTTGTAAGTGGCCGCTTGCACTCGTGGCGCGCCAAGCAGAACGACGGATGTTGCCAGCAGAAGCCCCGCAACGAGCCGCATGGGCGACTGCCGGACAGCCGGGGTCCGCGCCCCTGACGGGTCTTGAACCGGGGTGCACGGCAGTGGTGTCGATCGTTTCACTGGGACTCCAGAGGCGCCAATACCGTTGGACCCGGCCCGAGGGCCAATGTTACAGCGCCGCCACGGGCGCGCCATATTCGGCACGATAGTCGGCCACGGCGGCGGCGTGTTCCCGCAGCGCCGGCTGCCCCGCGATGAACGTCATCACGTCATCGAGGGTGGCGATCGCCGCAACGGGGATGCCGAACATCGAACGAACTTCCTGGACGGCCGATTGCGCGCCCTGGCCGCGTTCCATGCGATCGAGCGCAATCAGCACGCCGGCCGGGGTGGCGCCCTGCGCCTTGATCATGGCCACGGATTCGCGAACCGAGGTGCCCGCGGTGATGACGTCGTCGATGATGACGATGCGTCCGGCCAGCGGTGCGCCGACGATGGTTCCGCCCTCGCCGTGGTCCTTGGCTTCCTTGCGATTGAAGCTGAACGGCAAATTGTGACCTTTTTCGGCAAGCGCAATGGCGGTAGCGGCGGCCAGGGTGATCCCCTTGTACGCCGGACCATACAGCTGGTCGAAGCCGATGCCGGAGGCCAGCAGCGCGTCGCCGTAGAAGCGCCCGAGACGCCGCAGGCTTTCGCCGTCGTTGAACAATCCGGCGTTGAAGAAATAGGGACTGGTGCGGCCCGCCTTGGTGGTGAACTGCCCGAAACGAAGCACGTCGCGTGCCAGCGCAAAGGCGAGAAAGTCCTGTCGAAAATCGTTCATGATATTGATTTTATTCTGATTTTTGCAACATTATACGCCCGGTATCGGGTTCCGGGAATGCGAATATTCCCGCCTTGGACGCGATGCCGGTGGGCCCGGCGGGTAACCCGATCGTCCTGTACACTCGGCGGCTTTTCGCGGGACCATGCGCGTCATCTCACTCAACGTAAACGGCATCCGGGCGGCCGACCGCAAGGGCCTGGGCGCATGGCTCTCGCGCAGCCATCCGTGGGATGTCGTCTGCATGCAGGAGGTTCGTGCCGACCTCGACGTGATCCCGCCGCATCTGCACGCGCCGCGCAAGTCCACGGCCTCGTTCCATGCGGCGGAGAAGGCGGGCTACGCCGGCGTGGGCATCTACGCGCGGGCGCCGGCGCAATTCGCGCACGGGTTCGGCAGCCGCGAGTTCGATGCGGAAGGGCGCTACCTGCGCGCCGACTTTCGCGGCCTGTCGATCATCAGCGTGTACCTGCCGTCGGGGTCGAGCGGACCGCACCGGCAGGCATCGAAATTTCGCTTTCTCGCCGAGTTCCTGCCGCATCTGGCCAAGCTTCGAAAGTCCGGGCGCGAGATCATCCTGTGCGGCGATTGGAACATCGCGCACCAGAACATCGACCTCGCCAACTGGCGCGCCAACCAGAAGAACTCGGGGTTCCTGCCGGAGGAGCGGGCGTGGTTGACGCAGATCTTCGACGACCTGGGATTCATCGATGTCTTCCGTCGCGTCGACCCGCGGCCGCACCAGTACACGTGGTGGTCCAACCGCGGCCAGTCGTGGGCGAAGAACGTCGGCTGGCGTCTCGACTACCAGATCGCCACACCGGGCATCGCCGCGGCCGCGCGCGCGGCCTCGATCTACAAGGCGCGGCGTTTTTCCGATCACGCGCCGCTGATCGTCGACTATGACTTTGATTTGCGGTGATGTGACAATGTTTCCGCACCTGCAGCAGGCGCTGTAGGCGAGGCTTCAGCCTCGCTTGAACAGCGCCACGCTGAACCCGCGAGGCTGAAGCCTCGCCTACGCCTCGCCTAAATCTCGCCTGAGCTTCGCCACCATCGAACAATTGAATTCATGCTACGCATCACCAACCTGACCCTCGCCCGCGGCGCCAAGCGCCTGCTGGAAGGCGCCAATCTCACCGTCCATCCCGGGCAGAAACGCGGGCTGGTGGGTTCGAACGGCTGCGGCAAGTCGAGCCTCTTCGCGGCGCTGCTGCACGAGCTCATTCCCGACGCCGGTTCGATTGACCTGCCGGCCGCGTGGAC
>JANNYI010000301.1:0-11457 GCA_031410015.1 Betaproteobacteria bacterium
TCGCCGCCGCCGGCGCGCGCTCTGGCCGCGCCATCCAGACCACCAAGGGCCCGATCGTCAAGCCGGACGACTTGAAGGGTTTCCGGCTGCGCATTCCTCCGATCGACATGTTCCGCGCCTCGTTCGAGCCGCTCGGCGTCAAGGTGGTGCCGATGGGCCTGTCCGACATCTACCTCGCGATGAGCCGCGGCCAGATCGACGGCCAGGACAACGGCTTCGATCTGTCGCTGACCTTCAAGTGGCAGGAAGTCGCGAAATACTGGTCGGCGACCGGCCACGTCTACGAGCTCGCGACGTGGTACATCTCGGACAAACTGTGGCAGACGATGACACCGGCTGATCAGACGCTGTTCAAGCGCGCGGCGCGCGAAGGCGGCGCGGTCGCGACCCGGCTTGGCGAGGAAATCGACCGCGGTGGAATCGAGGCGATCAAACAAGCGGGCGGCACCTACACCGTGCCGGATGTCGCCGCCTTTCGCGCGGCGTTCAAGGATGTGCACAAGCCGTACGAAGGCAAGGTGTGGCCCGAGGGGCTCGTTGACAAGATCCGCGCGATGCAGGATTGATGGCGCAGGCACCGTTGCTCGATGCGGCCGCGTAGCATGCACCAGGCGCTGCAGTGGCTTGACCGCGGTCTGGCGTGGTTCGTCGCGGCGCTGGTGGTCGGGCTGGTAACGATCGTCACGAGCCAACTCGTCGACCGGCACTTCTTCGATATCCCGATTCAGGCACCCGACCAGTACGCGCGCATCGGGCTCGTCTGGCTGACGTTCCTCGGCTTCGCGCTCGCCATCCGCGGCAATGTCGCAGTGCGCGTGGACATCATCGATCACATGCTGCCGCCGGCCGCGCGGCGCTGGGTCGGCATGGCCTCCGACCTGATCCTGCTGCCCGTTCTGTGCATGCTCGTGGTGAAGGGGTGGACCGTGTTTGAGGTCGGCTCCGGCCAGATCATCCTGGGCACGCCGTTCACCGCGGGGTTGCCCAACGCGGCACTGGTGGCCGGGGCGGTGCTGATGATCCTCTACGTTGGCGTGCGTCTCGTCGCGCGCTGGCGTGGCCACGAGCCGGTGCCGTTGGAGCATCCGGATTGCTGACACTGCTGTTCGTCGCCTTTCTGCTGCTGCTCATCGTCGGGTTCGACGTTGGCTTTTCGATGATCCTGGCGTCGTTGCTGGGGGTTCTGGGCAAGACCGAGCGCGCCGTGGACGCAACGATCATCCCGCTGACGATGATCTCCTACGTCGACAGCTACGCGTTGGTCCAGATCCCGTTGTTCATACTCGCGGGCGAGCTCATGAATCGCGGTGGCCTGACGCAGCGCCTGATCGATTGGGCGTCGACCTTGGTCGGACGGTTGCGCGGCAGCCTTGGTCATGTCTCGATCCTGACCAACTTCGTGATGGCGGGCGTGTCGGGGTCTGCCGTCGCCGACGCGGTTGCCACCGGCAAGCCACTGATTCCAGCGATGAAGAATGCCGGTTACGACCACGGTTACGCGGGCGCCGTGATCGCGGCCGGCGCCCTGCTGGGGCCGATCATCCCGCCGTCGATTCCAATGGTGGTCTATGCGCAGATCGCGAGCCAGTCGGTCGTCAAGCTCTTCATGGCCGGCGTCGTCCCTGGCGTGCTGCTCGCCGCCGGGTTCATGGTGATCTGCACGCTCGTCGCGAACAAGCGCAAGTATCCGCGTGCAGAAGCGGCGAGCCTGCGCGAGCAGGTACAGGCAACCGGCCGCGCCGGCTGGGCGTTGATGATGCCGGTAATCGTCATCGGCGGCATCCGCTTCGGGTATATGACCGACACCGAAGCCGCCGCCGTCGCGGCGCTCTACGCACTTGCCGTGAGCCTGCTGATCTACCGCGATTTCAAGCCCGGCGCGCTGCCGCAGGTGCTGGCGGCGACCGGCCGGTCGTCCGCGTTGATCCTGTTCCTGCTTGCCGCAGCGGGGCCGTTCAGCTGGCTGGTCGCTGAAAGCCAGATCAATCACGCGATCGTCGGCCTCATCGGCGGCATTTCGACGAACCCCTTGATCGTGCTGCTGCTCATCAACGTGCTGCTTCTGATCGTCGGTTGCGTCATCGAGCCGCTGCCGGCGATGGTCATTTTCGTGCCGACGTTGCTGCCGCTCGGCGCCCAGCTCGGCATAGACCCGATACAGTTCGGTGCGGTGATCGTGCTCAACCTGATGATCGGACTCCTGCATCCGCCGATAGGGCTGCTGCTGTTCATCGTGTCGAGCGTCGGGCGCGTGCCGATCGGCCCCGTGATGCGCGAATCGTTGCCATTCCTCGGCTGGGCGATCGTCGTGCTCGTGCTGGCGATCGTGTTTCCTCCGATCACGACCTGGCTGCCCGGACAGATTCGCTGACGCGGACGTTGCCGCGCTGTCGAACCCGGCAACGGAGTCCATGCCTCGTCGGCATCGTCGCGCCGACCCCTCTGCGACTACTGGTATAGCAGCCGCACCAGTCCCAGGCTCAACACCGGAAACATCAGCAGCAGTAACACCCGCAACGCGTCCCAGGCAAGGAAGGGGAACACGCCCTTGTAGGTTTCCGCCATCGGCACGTCGCGCGCAATGTTGTTGACCACGTAGACGTTCAACCCGACCGGTGGCGCGATCAGGCCGATGCCCACGGTCATCAGCACCAGGATGCCGAACCAGATGGCCTTGGCTTCCGGCGCAAGGCCCCACAGGTCGAGTCCCATCACCGCGGGAAAGATCACCGGAATCGTCAGCAGCAGCATCGACAGCTCGTCCATCACGCAGCCGAGCAGCACGTAGAAGCCGAGGATGCACGCAACGATGGCGAGCGGCGGCACCGGCAGGTGGCCCACCCATTCGGCCAGCGCGGCGGGCATCGCAGTCAGCGCCAGCGAGGCGTTCATCATGTCGGCGCCCAGGAAGATCAGGAACACCATCGCACTCGTCGAGGCGGTGCCGAGAAAGCTGCGGCGAATCCCCTGCAGGTCGAGCTCGCGCTGGGCCAGTCCCACAAGCAGCGTGGCCACCGCGCCTACCGCCGCACCCTCGGTTGGCGAGAACAGGCCGCCATAGATACCGCCGAAGACGATCACGAACACCAGGACGATCGGCCAGATGCCCAGCAGCGCGCGCCACCGTTCTGGCCACGGCACCGCCTGGCTGGGCGGCGCCAGATGCGGTTGCAGGCGGCAGAGGATTGCCACCACGGCGATGTAGCCGCCCATCGCCAGCAATCCGGGCAGCATGGCCGCGGCAAACAGCTTGGCGATGTTCTGCTCGGTCAGGATGGCGTAGATCACCAGCGGCACCGACGGCGGAATGAGGATGCCCAGCGTGCCGCCGGCGGCCAGGGTCGCGGTCGAGAGCCGACCGTGGTAGCCGTGGGCCTTCATCTCGGGATAGGCCACCTGCGTGATCGTGGCCGAGGTTGCCACCGACGAGCCGCATACCGCGCCAAAGGCGCCCGCCGAGAGGATCGAGGCCATGCCGAGGCCGCCCCGGATGTGGCCGACGAAGGCGGCGGCGGCCTTGAACAGCGCACGCGACAGGCCGCCCTGCGTTGCGAACTGTCCCATCAGCAGGAACAGCGGGATCACCGACAGGTCATATACGGTGAGCCGCGCCACGGCGCTGCCCTTCAACTGGTTCAGCAACGTGGCGTCGTTGGTCAATGCCCAGTAGCCCAGCGCGCCCGGAATGAACATGGCAGCGGCAATCGGCACGCGCACCGCCATCATGGCCAGCATGCCGGCGAACATCGCGAGTCCGATCAAGGTGGGCGTCATGGCGCCTCGACTGCGTCGGGCGCGCCGTACAGGGCGTCGAGCGGCAAGCCGCGCAGGCGCAGGACCGCCTGCGCCAGTGCGATCAGTGCCGCCAGCGCCAGCCCGGGTGCCAGCGACGCATAGACCCACCACATCGGCAGCGCGCGGATCATCGACGTCTCGCCGGCCGCGTGCACCGCGATCGCGCCCACACCGGTGCGCCACGCCAGCAGCGCGAACATCACCGCCATCAGCAAGGCGCCGATGCCGTCCAGCACCCGGATACGCGGCGCGGGCAGCCGCTGCGTGAAGAAGTCGACGATGATGTTGGCGCCCTGCAGCTGGCACCACGGGACGCACAGCGAAATGGCAAGCGCGATGGCGAACTGCGTCAGTTCGACATCACCCTGGATCGGCTGCGAGGTAAGCGCCCGCAGCGCGACGCTGGTCACCGTCAGCACGGCCGCCACCAGCGCGGCGGCCGCACCCACCAGGGCAAACGCGGTGGCCAGATGGCGCAGCAGCGTCGCGGTCATCCCGCGCCGCGGTTGCGCTCCGGTCACTTGCGGTACTTGACGAGCAGTTCGCGCGCCTCGGCCAGCATCGCCTTGCCGTTGTTGCCGCGCTTGTCCATGTCGGCGACCCACTCGTCATACAACGGCGCGGATGCCTTGACCCAGTTGTCGAGCTCGCTGCCCGGCACGATGTAGAAGTTGTTGCCGCGATCCTGCGCGGCCTTGCGGCCGGCGGCCTGACTGCCGTCCCAGATCTTGCCGATCTGCTGCGACAGCGCGGCGCCGGAGTTGTTGTCGATCACCTTCTTCAGGTCGGCGGGTAGCGCGTCGTACTTGGCCTGGTTCATCGCGAACACGAAGACGGCGCTGTACAACGCCGGCCGCGTCGGATCGGTCTCGCTGTGGTACTTGACCATCTCCTGCAGCTTCAATGACGGCATCACTTCCCAGGGCAGCAGGAAGCCGTCGATCGTCCCCTTGCTCACTGCGTCGGGAATCGCCGGCAGCGGCATGCCGACCGGCGTGGCGCCAAGCGCGGCGAGCAGCTTGTTGGTCTGGCGGGTCGGCGCGCGCATCTTCAGTCCCTTGAAGTCCGCCAGCACCTTGATCGGGTGCACGTTGTTGTGCACGTAGCCTTCATCATGGACCCACGTGGCCAGCAGCTTGGTGCCCGGAAACTCCTTCAGCGAGTGCCGGTTGATGTAGTCCCAGCTGGCCCGCGCGCCGACTTCGGCCGAGTTGGTCATGAACGGCAGCTCGAACACCTCGGTGGTGGGGAACCGGCCGGCGGTGTATCCAGGCAGCGTGATCACCAGGTCGTCCACACCGTCCTTCACGCGGTCCACCAGTTGCGGTGGCGTGCCGCCACCGCTCATCGCGGGCAAGATCTGGCATTTGATCCGGTTGTTCGACTCGGCCGCGACCTTGCTGCACCATGGACCGATGACATTCACCGAGGCCATCGCCTGCGGATTCCATATGTGGTGGAACTTGAGCGTCACGTCCTGGGCCAATGCCGGCGCCGCGGCAACGGCGGCGGCCATGACGAACAGCGAACGGTAGAGTGATTGCATCAGCAGGTCTCCTTGGGGTGGATTGGGCGCGGCTTCAGGTCCAGACTTCGGCGGCCGTTTCGACCACCAGCTTGAGCTTCGCGCGTTGCGCCTCGACGGCGATGTTGTTGCCATGCACTGTACTGGAGAAGCCGCATTGCGGGCTCAACGCCAGCTGTTCGAGCGGGGCATAGCGGGCGGCTTCGTCGATCCGGCGCTTCAACGTGTCTTTGCTTTCCAGTTCGCCGAACTTGGTGGTGACGAGCCCGAGCACGACGATCTTGTCCTTGGGCAGGAAACGCAGCGGGCGGAAGTCGCCCGAGCGATCGTCGTCGTACTCCATGAAATAGGCGTCGAGATGCATCTCTGCAAGAAGCGCCTCGGCTACCGGCTCGTAGTTGCCCGTGGCCGCCCACGTGCTCTTGAAATTGCCGCGGCACAGGTGCATCGCCAGCGTCATGCCGGCCGGCTTGTGCGCCACCACCTTGTTGATGAAGGTGGCATAGCGGTGCGGCAATTCGTCGGGGTCATCGCCGCGCGCACGCGCCGCTTCGCGCATCTTCTCGTCGCACAGGTAGGCCATGTTGGTGTCGTCCATCTGCACATAGCGGCAGCCGGCGTCGAACAACGACTGCAGTTCCTGCCCGTAGGCGCGCGCCACGTCGTCGTAGAACGCAGGGTCGAGCTGCGGGTAGTGTTCGCTGCTGATGCCCGCGCGGCCGCCGCGAAAGTGCAGCATCGTCGGAGACGGAATGCTGACCTTGGGCGTCGCCCCCGGCGCCTCGGACTTGACCTGGGATTGCAGGTACTCGAAATCGGCGCGCTGGATGTCCCTGGTGTGCCGCACCTTGTCGACGACCCGCATCACCGGGGGGGCAAGTTCCTGGGAGCCGTCCGGTCGCTCGATCGTGACCGGTGCGGTCGTCTTCACGCCGCCAAGCTGCTCGAGGAAGTCGATGTGGAAATAGGTGCGCCGGTATTCCCCGTCGGTGATCGACTGCAGGCCCACGTCGCGCTGGAAACGCACGATCTCGGTGATGGCCCGGTCTTCGACCGCGCGCAGCTGCTCCTGCGTGATTTCGCCGCGTGCGCGCTGGGCGCGCGCGTCGAGCAGATACAACGGCCGCAGGAAGCTGCCGACATGGTCGGCGCGAAACGGCGGCGAGGTGCGAAGGGTCATTGGCGGATCCCTTGGGCGGTCATGCAGCATCGAAACCGGCAAAACGCGAAGGTTACCTGCAATCAGGGTATTCTGCGCGGAAACCGGGGTATCCCCGTTTTTTGCACCGCCATCACGGCGCCATGCGGACCCCGCAAGGAAAACCACAAGTCGGACACATGCAGACATGAAGGCCTCCCGCATCGTTTCCTGGAACGGGTTCATCGCCATGCGCCTGTGTTTTCCCTCCTGGTCGTCGGCCATTCTGCTGGTGCTGGCCTCGTGGCACGCGTTGGCCGTGCCGCTCGACGTCCGCCCGCTGGAGTTCCGCGAGCGCGTGCTGGCGAACGGGCTGCGCGTGGTAACGCTCGAGGACCACTCAAGCCCGACGGTGAGCGTGCAGATGTGGTACGAGGTCGGCGGCAAGGACGATCCGGCCGGCCGCTCGGGCTTCGCGCACCTGTTCGAGCACATGATGTTCAAGAGCACGAAGAATCTGGCGGCCGAGCAGTTCGACCGGATGACCGAGGATGTCGGCGGCAACAACAACGCGAGCACCGGCGACGACGTCACCAACTACTTCAGCACCGTGCCATCGAACCATCTCGAGAGGTTGCTGTGGGCGGAAGCCGAGCGGCTGCAGAACCTCAACGTCGTCGACGAGAACTTCCGCTCCGAGCGCGCGGTGGTCCAGGAGGAATATCGGCAGCGCGTGCTTGCGAGTCCGTACGGCCGCTTCTACGAATCGATGGCGCCGCGCTCGTACACGACGCATCCGTACAAGCGCGGGGTGATCGGCAACATCGACGAGCTGGAGGCGGCCTCCGTCGACGACGTGCGCGCATTCCACCGCACGTACTACCGGCCGGACAATGCGATCCTGATCGTTACCGGCGACTTCGACCAGAAGGAGCTCGATGCGTGGATCGACAGGTATTTCGGCTCGATCCCGAAGCCGTCGACACCGATTCCGCGGGTGACCGCCGTCGAGCCGCCGCGCACGCGCGCCGCAGGCTACAGAGAAACAGGGCCGAACGTGCCCCTGCCGGCGGTGGCGCTGACCTGGCTCGCGCCGTCCGCGCGCAGTCCTGACGCGGCCGCGCTGAAAGTCGCCGCGGCGCTGCTCGGCAACGGCGAGTCGTCGCGGATCAACCAGGCGCTCGTCTATCGCGGCCAGATTGCGCAGAAGGCGTCGTTCGGCACCGACCTGCGGGTCGACACGGGTCTCCTGATCGCGTACGCGATTGCGTCGAAGGACACGCTGCCGGCGAAACTGGTTGCCGCGCTGAAGAAGGAAATCGACGCGCTGGCCCGGGCGCCGGTGTCCGCGGCCGAACTCGACAAGGTGAAGACCCAATTGCTCACGCAGGCGCTGATCGAGCGGCAGACGCCGCTGGGCAAGGGCATGGCGCTCGGCGAGGCCATCGTGGTGCTGGGCGACGCCAGGCGTGTCAACCGGGAGCTCGCGGACCTGCAGGCGGTCACTGCCGCCGACGTGCAGCGCGTCGTGCGCAAGTACCTGATCGACGCGCCGGCTGTGACCATCGAGTACGCGCAGCAGGCGAAGTCATGAACATGCGCAGTCTTCTGATGCTGACAATGCTGGTCGCGCCGCCGCTCGCTGCGCAGCCATACGACACGCCGCCGCCACCGGGCGCACCGCGTCCGGTGGCCATTGCGCCGCCCGCCGTGCAGACGCTGTCCAACGGGCTGCGCGTGATCGTCGCCGAGCGCCGCGGCTTGCCGCTGGTCACCGCCGAGCTCGTCGTGCGGTCCGGCGCGGAGGCCGACCCGGCGGCACTCTCCGGACTCGCCGACCTGACAGCCGGACTGTTGACCAAGGGCACGGCGACGCGCACGGCGCCGCAGATCGCGCAGAGCGCCGAAGCGCTGGGCGGCCAGCTCGACAGCGGCGCCGGCTGGAATCGCTCGTTCGTGTTGATGACGGTGACGCGGCCGCGACTCGCGGAAGCGCTGGCGCTGATCGCGGACGTCGTGCGCAACCCGCGCTTCGCTGCCGACGAGCTGGAGCGTGCGCGCAGGCTGGCGATCGACGGCTTGAGTGTCGCGCTTGCGCAACCCGGCACGCTGTCGCGGCTTGCGGCCAACCGTGCCGCGTTTGGCGCTTCGTCGTACGGCCATCCGACCGGCGGCACGCCGGCGGCGCTCGCGCGGGTCAAGCGCGCCGACGTCATCGCACTGCACGCGCAACGGTATCGGCCGGACAACGCGACGCTGATCTTCACCGGCGACATCGACGCCGGGGAGGCGCTGGCGCTGGCACAGGCGGCGTTCGGCCGCTGGGCGCGGCCGGCCACGCCGCTGTCCGCGTCGCCGGTTACCGCCGCGCGGCCGGTCGTGCGTACGCCGGTGGCTATCGCGATGGCGGCCGCGGGCCAGGCCGGTGTCACGCTCGCGGCACCGGCAATTGCGCGCACGGCGCCCGACTACTACGCAGGCGTGGTCGCCAATGCGGTGCTGGGCAGCGGCTATTCGTCACGGCTGAATCAGGAGATCCGCATCAAGCGCGGCTTGAGCTACGGGGTGTCGAGCCAGCTCGACGCGCGCCGCGACGGAGGCGTGTTCACGGTGGCCGCGCAGACGAAGAATCCGTCGGCCACCGAGGTTGCGTCGGTGATGCTGACGCAGATCGCGCGAACCCGCAGCGAAGCCACGCCAGCGGACGAACTCGACGCGCGCAAGCTCACTGTCATCGGCGCGGTCAGCCGCCGCTTTGAGACGACCGAGGATCTCGCCGCCACGATCGCCTCGCTCGAAGCCAACGGCGTGGACCCGGCCGAGATGACGCGCGTGATCGGCAAGCTCGGTGCGGTCACCGCCAGCGAAGTGCAGGCGTTCGCGAACGCGCACTGGGGCGCCGGGGCGTTCAACGTGGTGATCGCCGGGGACGCGCCGCTGTTCATCGACGCGCTGCGGGCCGCGTTCCCCGATGTCGTGGTCATCCCGCAGGCCGGCGTCGATCTCGACCGCGCGACGCTGCGCAGGTAGCAGGAGGGGTCGGACCCCTTGCCCGGGCCCGGCCCTGGTTTCCCGGAGCGTAGGTACCACGCACGGCCGGTCGGCTCGTTGTTCCGGCGGCGGGGCCGCCGTCGCGCAGCCGCTATAATTCGGCAGCAAGGGGAGGCCACCTGCCTCCCCTTCGCCATTCATGCGCCATCTGTTCTCCTCGAAGGATTTCCGCGAAGGCTTCACCGAAATGCTGCCCGCCTGCGTGGGGCTGACGCCTTTCGGCCTCGTGTGCGGCGTCGGTGCGGCCACTGCCGGGGCCAACTGGCTCGGCTCGCTCGGGATGAGCGCGATCATCTTTTCCGGCGCGGCGCAGATCCTGGCGGCGCAGCTCGTCGCGGCCGACGCGCCGCTGCTGGTGATCGTGTTGACTTGTCTGGTGCTGGGCTTGCGCTTCCTGATGTACAGCGCCGCGATGGCACCGTATGTGAAGCCGCTGCCGCCACGGATGCAGAAGGGCCTGGCCTTCCTGCTGACCGACCAGGCGTTTGCGGCGGCGGTGCGCCGCTTCAACGCCAGCGACGACCGCCACGCCGCCGGCATGCACTTCCTGGGCTGCGGCATCGCGCTGTGGTCGGTGTGGCAGGTCACGTGCATGGTGGGCTTTCTCGCCGGCAACCTGATCCCGTCGGCGTGGTCCCTCGAATTCGCCGTCCCGCTGTGCTTCATCGCGCTGGTGGCGCCGCTCTTTCGCGACGCGCCCGCGGTCATTGCCGCGCTCACGGCCGGCGTGGCGGTGCTGCTGCTGGCCGACCTGCCGATGCGGCTCAACCTGATCGTGGCCGGCATGCTCGGCATCCTGGCGGGCACGCTCGCCGACTTCGCGCGGGAACGATGGACGCGACGCTGAAACTCTGGGCCGTCATCGTGATCGTGGGCGCGCTCAACTACCTGTCGCGCCTGTCCTTCATCGCCTTCTTTGCGCGGCGCAGCGTGCCACCGCTCCTGGCGCGGGCGCTCAAGTACGTGCCGGCCGCGATGCTGACCGCGCTGATCCTGCCGATGGTGGTCGACTGGCAGGGTGCGGACACCGACTTCGCGACGCCGCGCGTGATCGCCGCCGCGGTGGCCGCCGCCTGCGCGTTCGTCACACACAGCACGCTCAAGACACTGGCAGTGGGCATGGTCTCGCTGTGGGTGCTGCAGTTGGCGTGGTCGTGATTTCGGCTACCATGGCGGTTCACTTCGCCCCGGGCTTCCGTCATGCGCTTTGAAGGCACCGATACCTACGTCGCCACCCCCGACCTGATGCTGGCCGTCAACGCCGCGCTGGCGCTCGAGCGTCCGCTGCTGATCAAGGGCGAGCCGGGCACCGGCAAGACGCTGCTGGCCGAGGAAGTGGCGCGCGCCCTCGGGCGGCCGCTGCACCAGTGGCACATCAAGTCCACCACCAAGGCGCAGCAGGGCCTGTATGAATACGACGCGGTGTCGCGGCTGCGCGACTCGCAGCTGGGCGACGCCCGCGTGGCGGACATCGGCAACTACATCAATCGCGGCGTGCTGTGGCAGGCCTTCGAGAGCGACACGCCGTCGGTGGTGCTGATCGACGAGATCGACAAGGCCGATATCGAATTTCCCAACGACCTGCTGCGCGAGCTGGACCGGATGGAGTTCTACGTCTACGAAACGCACCAGACCATCCGCGCGAAGAAGCGGCCGCTGGTGGTGATCACCTCGAACAACGAGAAGGAGCTGCCCGATGCGTTCCTGCGGCGCTGCTTCTTTCACTATATCCGCTTTCCCGATCGCGAGACGATGGAGCGCATCGTCGACGTCCACTATCCGGGGTTGAAGAAGTCGCTGCTGCAGGAGGCGCTCGAAGTGTTCTTCAACCTGCGCGAAGTGCCCGGCCTCAAGAAGAAGCCCTCCACCTCCGAATTGCTCGATTGGCTGAAGCTGCTGCTGGCCGAGGACATATCGCCGGAGGCGCTGAAGAGCCAGGACAAGAAGG
>JANNYI010000302.1:0-1837 GCA_031410015.1 Betaproteobacteria bacterium
CTGGAGCGCGCGATGCCGGCGGGCGCGATGGTGTCCACCGACATCGGCAACATCTGCTCGGTGTCCAACAGCTACCTGCGCTTCGACCGGCCGCGTTCGATGTTCGCCGCGATGAGCTTCGGCAATTGCGGCTATGCGTTCCCCACGATCATCGGCGCCAAGGTGGCCGCACCCGACCGCCCGGCCATCGCCTACGTTGGCGACGGCGCGTGGGGCATGAGCTTCGGCGAACTGCAGACGTGCGTACGCGAAAACATTCCCGTCACCGCCATCGTCTTCAACAACGGGCAGTGGGGTGCTGAGAAGAAGAACCACGTCGACTTCTACGAGAACCGCTTCATCGGCGTGAACCTCGACAAGCAACCGTCGTGGGCCGCCGTGGCGCGCGCGATGGGTGCCGAGGGGCATCGCATCGAGAGGATCGGCGATGTCGGCGCAGCGTTGAAGGCGGCATGCGCGGCGCAGAAGGAGGGCAAGACCACGGTGCTCGAGATGATGGTCACGGCCGAGCTGGGCGATCCGTTCCGGCGCGATGCGTTGTCGCTGCCGGTGCGGCACCTGGCCAAATACCAGTCGACCGTGGCGCGCTGAACGGGCTGGCCCGGATGCGCCGCTGCGCGTCCGGGCGGTCCCACATGATCCACCTCGAGGGGGAGCACGCGATGGCACGACAACACGCTGCATCATGGATGCTCGGCTTGCTGATCGGCCTGCTTGCGGCGGGTGCCGGCGCGCAGGATTACCCGAACAAGCCGATCAAGATGATCATCCCGTACCCGCCTGGCGGCGGCACGGATGTCGTCGGGCGCATCCTGAACGAGCCCCTGTCCGCGGCACTGGGTCAACCGATCGTCATCGACAACAAGGGCGGCGCCGCAGGCAACGTCGGCACCGACCTCGCGGCCAAGGCCCCGGCGGACGGCTACAACATCCTGTTCACGCTGTCGTCGCACACGATCAACCCCAGGCTCTACCCGAAGCTGCCGTTCGACGTCGAGAAGGACTTCGTCCCGATCAGCCTGTCGGCAATGATTCCGCAGATTCTCGTCGTGCATCCCAGCGTGCCCGCCAATAACGTGCAGGAGCTGATCGCGCTGGCCAAGGCGCAGCCGGGCAAGCTCAACTACGCGTCGGTGGGTACGGGTTCCCCGGGCCACATCGCGGGCGAACTGTTCAAGCTGAAGACCGGCGTGGACATCGTGCACGTGCCCTACAAAGGTGGCGGGCCGGCGGTGACCGACACGATCGGCGGCCAGGTGCAAATGCTGTTCGTGTCGATGCCGGCCGCATGGCAGCACGTGAAGTCGGGGCGTCTGAAGGCCATTGCCGTCACCAGCGAAAAGCGCAGCGTGGCCGCGCCGGAGGTGCCGACCATTCTGGAGTCGGGCGTTCCCGACTATGTGGTCGACTCGTGGTACGGCGCGTTCGCGCCGGCGAAGACGCCGCCTGCCGCAGTGGCGAAACTGCAGGCTGCGTTCGCGCAGGTGCTGCAGAACCCGCAGGTGCGCGAGAAGCTGCTGCTGCAGGGGGCGGAGGCCGCGACGGCAACGCCTGCCGAGTTCGACCGCAGAGTGCGCGACGAGCTGGCGAAGTGGGAGTTCGTGATACGCAACGCCAACATCAAGCCCGAATGAAGCCATGGCGCTGACCGTGGGCGAAGCCACCGCTGCCACCACGGACGATGCCGCGGTCGTCGCGGCGCTGGTGGCCCGCGCCCGCGCGGCACAGGGGATCTTCGAGCACTGGACGCAGGAAGCGGTCGACGAGGCCGTCACCGCCGCCGCGTGGGCGATCGTCGCGCCCGAGCGCAACCTCGTGCTGGCGGAACTGGCGGTCC
>JANNYI010000303.1:0-3374 GCA_031410015.1 Betaproteobacteria bacterium
CGGCGGTCTCGCCGACCACGATGCCCATCCCGTGATCGATGAACACCCGGCGGCCGATGGTGGCCCCTGGATGGATCTCGATGCCGGTCAGCCAGCGGCTCCAGTGCGCCAGCCAGCGCGCCAGCCAGCGGAACCCTCGCCGCCATAGAGGATGGGTGACCGTGCGATGCCAGACCAGCGCGTGGAGTCCCGGGTAGCAGGTCAGCACCTCCCACCGACTGCGGGCAGCGGGGTCGCGGTCGAATACGACCGCCATGTCTTCGCGGAGCCGATTGAACATGGTTGGATTCTCTCATTTCCGATCAAATCGCTCAAGTATTGACGCCGCAGGGCCGGCGCGGGGTCCCGCCCTGGTCGCCACGTCATTCGCGTCCGCCCGTTTGTTACCATTTGCGCCACGTTCACCCGCGCGACGGCACTGCACGATGCCGCGCCCCATCCCTGGAGGCACCATCTCCAATGCCCCAAGACTCGCCGATGGGATCTCATTGCGCGGGCCGCCGCTGATGCGCGCGGCGCGAGTCGGCGTGGGTTTCGTGCTGGCGTTTGCGGTTGCGGTGGCGGGCCACGCGCAGGCGCCCGCGCCCGCGCCGTCGCACAACAAGCGCTGCGACGCGGCCAACAAGCGCGTGGCGCGCGAACAGAAGGATGTGGCGGCGACGCTCGAAGCGCTGGGCCGCGAGCGCAAGGCGCGCGAAACCTGCACCTCGCGCAGCGTCTGTGCCCGCATCGACGACAACATCGCCACCATCGAGAAACGGCACCAGCGCCACGAGGTGCGCCTCGTGCGGTCGCGCGGCGAGGTGCTCGAGGCCTGTCGTCCGCCCGCGTCCCCGTAGGCGAGGCTTCAGCCTCGCAGGCAGGCCGCCGCATTCCCCGTAGGCGAGGCTTCAGCCTCGCAGGCAGGCCGCCGCATTCCCCGTAGGCGAGGCTTCAGCCTCGCGGGCCATCCGTCGCAATCCCCGTAGGCGAGGCTTCAGCCTCGCGGGCCATCCGTCGCAATCCCCGTAGGCGAGGCTTCAGCCTCGCGCAACCTCGCTAGCGCACCAGCGCCGCCACGGCGAGCAGCCCCAGGATCGCGACCGACACCAGGATGAAGTAGATCACCGCGACAACAAAGGATCGCACCAGGCCCACCCCCCCCCACCAGCGTCCTTTGTATACGGCCCCGCGCGCACGGATGAAGTAGTACACAGCCCAGGCCGCGAGCGCCGCCTTGACCGGCCCCCAATTGGGCATGACCACGAACAGCAGCAACACCAGCGCCGCGAACGCGTGCAGATGCGCGCTGTAGACGAGGTGCTCCGCATACCGGCGCGGCCGTCCGGGGTGGCGATCACCGCTGCCGAGGTAAACGAGTTTCAACAGCAGCGCGAACACGGGCAGCAGCGCGATCATCGCGTAGCTGCCGTAGCGCAGCGCCCCTGAGTACAGGCGCTCGGCCTTTTCCGCCCGCGGCAACTGCCGGAAGTGCTCGTAGCGTTTCCGGAAGAACTCCGGCAGTTGCACCTCGGCGCCGTTGATCCTGAGCGTCAGGTTGAGTTCGTCATCCAGCCCGACCATGGTGTCCTTGTTGTCGCTGAAAACACCTTTCGGTCGGGTCGCGTTGGATTCTGCCGACGATGACGACGCGCTGCCGACGGCGCCTGCCGTGTCTCTGCGTGCCGCCGCGTCCTTTTTGACCGACTCCTTCACGATCGCGCCCGGAGCATCCTTCGTGGCGCCCTTGATCGCATCCGCAGTCGGGCTTTCGGCGCTGCTGCTGTCCGCTTCGTCGGCCTGCACGAGCACCACCTGCTCCGCCATGTCCGTCGGCGACTGCACCAGGCCGATGACCGCGAAGAGCAGCAGGTACAGCACGAGGAACAGCCGTGCCGGCCGGATGTAGCGGCGGCGGCGTCCCGCGAAATACTCGAGCGTGAGGAATCCCGGTCGCGCGATGAGCGCGAACAGCGTGCGCCAGAGCCGTCCGTCCAGCGCGACATACCGGCCGGCCGCATCGCGCATGAAGGCGCGGAAGCCCGGCAGCGTGATCGCCGTCTCCTGGCCGCAGTTCGCGCAATAGTGCCCGTGCGTTGCCGCGCCGCAATTGGGGCACTGCGGACGCCTCGTGGATGCCGCGAGGTCAGTAGACGCCATAGACACCGTCACGATAGCCGAGCGCCCAGCGCCCGCGAACGAACAGCGCGAATTTGCGCATGAACGGATGGTCGGCGGGCGCGCCGGCCGCCTGCGCGAGCACGCATTGATGCAGGGCCAGCAACGCCGAGGCGCACGCCGTGGCCACCACTTCGGCGTCCTGCACGCCAGCGCCACCCGCTGCGGCCATGGCCGCGACACGCACCTGCGGCGCCGCGGCGCTGGTCGCCGCGGTCAGGTGCGCCAGCAGCGCGGCCTCGCCGATCTCCGCCGCCGCGCGTGTCCACAGCGCTTCGCGTTCGTCCTCGTCGTCGTCCCAGCATTCCGCCATCGCCGTATCGTCGGTCCAGGCCGCCGCGGCCCGCCACGACGGCACGAGCACCACGGCATCGTCCGCAGACGCGCGCTGGCCGCGCGCGGCAAGCACCGCGAGCGCATCCGCGCGATCGTCCGCACCGAGCGGCGTGCCGATGCATGCAAACCATGCCGGCGCGGCGCTCACGGGCGACCGTGCCCGGTAAGCTGGTCGATGCGGGCAAGGATGCCGCGCAGGATGTTGACCTCCTCGCGCTCGAGTGCAGCGCGCCCGAAGAGACGCCGCAACCGTGGCAGCAGCCGGCGCGGTCGCGCCGGATCGAGAAAGCGCAGCGTGATCAGCGAGGCGCGGGCATGGTCGTACAGCGCTTCGATTTCGTCGTGCGTCGCGGGCGCGAAGCGCGGCGCCGCCCACACGTCGCGCATGCCCACCGCAAGCCGCAATTCGTACACGGCCACCTGCACGGCGGCCGCGAGATTGAGCGACGCGAAATCGGGATTGGCCGGGATCGTGGCGACCATCTGGCACTGGGCCAGGTCGGCGTTGGACAGACCGGACATCTCCGTCCCGAACACCAGTGCCACGTCGCCGTCATCGACGCGATGCACGGCAGCCGCCGCCGCATCGCGCAGTGGCAGCACCCGACCGGCGAACGCGCGCGGTCGCGCCGAGAGCCCCACCGCGAACGCGCATCCGGCCAGCGCCTCGCCCAGTGTCGTAACCACCTGCGCATCGTTCAGCACGGCATCGGCCCCCGACGCGCGGGCCGAAGCTTCGACATCGGGAAAGCGTTGCGGCGCCACCAGCACCAGCCGGGTGATGCCCATCGTCAGCATGGCACGCGCCGTGGCGCCGATGTTGCCGGGATGGCTGGTGTGGACGAGAATGATGCGCACGCGCGCGAGCGCGGCGGCGGCGG
>JANNYI010000304.1:0-6604 GCA_031410015.1 Betaproteobacteria bacterium
CGCGGGGAGCCGGCCGGCGGGCGGCAATCCGGGCGGCGCGAAGCCTCGCGCCGCCCGGCCGCGGGCGCGCCCTACTGTCCCTGGCCCAGGGAGTAGCCAGGCTGGCCGTCGAAATCATGCAGGTGCTCCATCTTCACGAAGTCGAATCCGGCGGCGGCCATGTCGGCCAGCATTGCCACGATCTGGCCGTGCGTGACCGTCTGCTTGCCGCCGCGCGGGACGAAGCGGCAGCGCCAGTGGTCCGTGCAGAACGTTTCGGGGTGTCCTTCGGGCCACACCTTGACGCCGCGATTGGTGATCATCTGCAGCGCGAAGCCCGTGCCGGCAAGCGGCTGCAGCTGACTCGCCAGCGTGTCCGGCAGGATGTCCGGCGCGTCGAGAAACACGTCCACCCCCACGAGCGTCTTGTGCACGGGCGTGCGCTGGTACGAAGGCATGATGAAGCTCGCGGTGGTGCCTTCGGCGTAGTCGACCGGCCGCAGTTTCGAAGGCGCCGTGCCCAGGCGATCGATCACGGCTTCGGCGAACTCGCCGGTGCCCACGCATTCGCCGCTGCCGTGGCGCGTCCAGATATCCGGCGTGTGGAGCCCGTCCTCGAGGGTCGCGAGCCAGGCGTTGTGGACGCGGGTGGCCACGTCGGTCTGGCCGACATGCAGCAGCATCATGATCGCCGCATGCAGCAGTCCGGATGGATTGGCGATGTTGCGCCCCGCGATGCCGGGCGCCGACCCGTGGATGGCCTCGAACATCGCCGCATGCTGCCCGATGTTGGCGGACCCGGCGAGTCCGACCGAACCGGCCACCTGCGCCGCGACGTCGGACAGGATGTCGCCGTAGAGGTTGGGCGTGACCACCACATCGAAGCGCTCCGGCTCGTCGGCCATCATCGCCGTGCCGATGTCGATGATCAGGTGCTCCTGGGCGAGATCCGGATACTCCGCGCCGATGCGGCGAAACGTTGCGCTGAAGAGACCGTCGGTCAACTTCATGATGTTGTCCTTGGTCATGCAAGTGACCTTGCGGCGCCCGTGCGCGCGGGCATACTCGAACGCGTAGCGGATGATCCGCTCGGTGCCTGGCACGCTGACGAGTTTCAGGCACTGCACGACGTCGGCGGTGGGCCGATGCTCGATGCCGGCGTAGAGGTCCTCTTCGTTCTCGCGCACGATCACCACGTCCATGCCCGGATGGCGGGTTGCGACGAACGGGTGGTAGGACACGCAGGGCCGCACGTTGGCGAAGAGCCCGAGCGTCTTGCGCAGCGTCACGTTGAGGCTCTTGTAGCCCGTTCCCTGCGGCGTCGTGATCGGCCCCTTCAGCAGCACCTTGGTGCGGCGGATCGAGTCCCAGGCCGCGGGATCGATGCCCGCGCGGTGCCCGCGCTCGTAGGTGGCTGCACCCATCTCGACCCGCTCCACCGCCAGGCGCGCGCCGGCCGCCTTCAGCACCGCCAGCGTGGCCGTCATGATCTCGGGGCCGATCCCGTCGCCGTAGGTCACGGTGACCGGGACCGGCTGCCCCAGCAGCGCCGGCCGTCTTGCCGGCGGAACCGAGGTTTGCGAGGAGGCGAGGAATTCGGCGACAGGGGCGTTCATTGGATCTCCGTGGTTGAGGGGGGTACGGGGATCAATGTAGCGAGATGCGCATTTCGAGTAAAATAGATAATAAGTATTTAAAGAATAGATAAAACTCGATGCCACTTCGCTTCCGCTACACGCTGCACCAGCTGCGGATCCTGGAGGCCGTGGTCGACCATGGCGGCATCTCGCGCGCGGCTGCAGCGCTCCATCTCACGCAGCCCACGGTGTCGATGCAGATCCGGCAGCTGAACGAAGCGCTGGGCGTGACGCTGTTCGTGCCCAAGGGTCGCGGGCTGCGACTCACGGCGGCCGGCGAGGAGGCGCTTGCCTTCGCGCGGGGCCTCCTGCAGTCCGCCGAGCGATTGAACGAACGCCTCGCCGCGCTCGAGGGAGTCGAGCGGGGGCGCCTGCGCTTGAGCGCCGCCAGCACCGCCGAATACTTCATCCCGCGCCTGATCGGCGCGTTCCAGCACGCGCACGCCGGCATTGCCGTCGAGCTGAAGGTGCTGAGTCGCGCGGCGGTGATCGCGCGGTTGCGCGAGGATGCGGACGATCTCTACGTGATGGCGCAGCCGCCGTCGGAGGATCCGGTGGTGGCCGGCGTCTTCGTCGACAACCCGCTGGTGGTCATCGCGCCCGCGGCGCATGTGCTGGCCAAGGTGCGCAAGGTGAAGCTCGCGGAACTCGTCCGGCACGAATTCGTACTGCGCGAACCCGGCGCGGGCACGCGACTGCTCACCGACTCGTTCTTCGCCGCGCGCGCGCTGGCGCTGCGCACCCGGCTCGAGCTCGGCAGCAACGAGGCGATCAAGCAGGCGGTGATCGGCGGGCTGGGGCTCGCGGTGATTTCATTGCACGCGCTGCGCGACGAGCTGGTGCACCATCGCCGCATCCGGGTGCTGGACGTGGTCGACATGCCGATTCCGAGCCAGTGGCACCTGGTGCGGCGCGCGGACCGCATCCCGTCGCGCGTGGCCGAGGCCTTCGCGGCATTCCTGGCGGGTCAGGCGCCGCTGCTGGCAGCCCAACTCGCGCAGTCCCTTGCGCACACCACACGCCTGCCGCGCTAGCTTTCCGCGTGGGCAATTGCAAGTATGTCCGGCGCTGTGGCCGCAGCGGGTGCTTCGCGCTTGATTGGTGGTCGCGCGCTATGGCACGCGGCCGCAGCAGCGCGCGATGCCCGCCGGGGCACGCTGGGTCGAGGCTGTATGATGACTTTCCCCAAGTCGTTTCACGTCACTGCGGAGTCCGATGGTCGATCCGTCGCCAAGCACCCCAACGATCATTCCGGCCTCGCGCGGCAACGTCGGCATCATCGGCCTGGGTGCCATGGGTCGCGGCATTGCGGCATCCCTGCGCCGCGCCGGCTTTGCCGTTCACGTTTGCGACGTGCGCCCCGGAGCGGCGGCGGATTTCGTTCGCGACGGCGGGACCGCCAGGCGATCACCCGGCGAGGTCGCTGCGGCGGCCCCGGTGGTCGTCTGCGTCGTCGTCAACGCGGCGCAAACTGAACAGGTGCTGTTCGGACCCGAGGGTTGTGCGGAATCGATGGCGCCGGGTTCCGTGTTCGTCATGTGTTCGACCGTCGATCCTTCCTTCTCCGTCGCGCTTGAACAGCGCCTCGGCGAGCGGGGGATTCTCTACCTCGATGCGCCGATCTCGGGCGGTGCGGCGAAGGCGGCTGCCGGCCAGATGACGATGATGACGTCCGGCAAACCTGAGGCCTACGCGTCGTGCGGCGATGTGTTGGACGGCATGGCCGGCAAGGTCTATCGCCTGGCTGATTGCGCCGGCGCCGGATCGAGGGTCAAGATCATCAATCAACTGCTCGCCGGCGTGCACATTGCCGTGGCCGCCGAAGCGATGGCGCTCGGGCTTCGCGAAGGCATCGATCCCGAGGCCCTCTATGATGTCATCACGCACAGCGCCGGCAATTCATGGATGTTCGAGAACCGGATGGCGCACGTGCTCGCAGGTGACTACACGCCGCTATCGGCGGTGGACATCTTCGTCAAGGACCTGGGCTTGGTGCTCGACACTGCGCGTGCCTCGCGTTTCCCGCTGCCGCTGGCCGCGGTCGCGCACCAGATGTTCATGATGGCGTCGGCGGCGGGTCACGGCAGCGAGGACGATTCGGCGGTGATCAAGAATTACCCCGGCATCACACTTCCGGCGCGGAAGGAGAAGTCCTGAGCGCTATGCTGCCGAACGGCGCTGCGCCCACCCCCTGGCTTCAAACCCGCAGCATGCAGAGGCATTGATGATCGCGACACGTAGCCGGTACTTTCATCGCTTGCCTGCTCGCGGAGCGATTGGCACCTTGGCTGGGGCAGTCCGTCGTGGGCGACAACAAACTCCGGCCTGCCGGGCTTCGAGTCGGCCACCAACGTCAAGATCGAGTAACTGTCGCGCCAACGCCGCGAGGCTGAAGCCTCGCCTACGGTGTGGTACGCCGCCTGCGTGTGGCCGTCCCCATTCCCTTGCTGGTGCTGGTGTTGGCGGCGTCCTTCTTCTTTTCCCACGCCGAACGTGGATTGGGCTTGGCCGAGAACGACTTGGGCTTGGTCTTGGGCGTGTAGGACGACTTCCGGCGCACGACCGGTGCATCGTCGGCAGCAGGTTTGAACGGCTCGGCCGACGCGAAGCGCGCCGCGCCGCGGCGACCGCGACCGCTGCCGCCGGTGCTGCCGCCTTCGGTTTCGCCATCGGCCAGCGACGTGCGGCGACGGGCGCGCACCGGATCGAGCGGCGTGCGGGGTGCCGTGCGCGGCGCGGCGGCGGGCTTGCCCGAGCGGCGCGCCGGCGTGGCGGCTTTCGCTGCCTTGTCGGCCGCCTTTTTCCGCTTTTCGGGATTGGGCCGCCACAGCACCAGCACCTTGCCCAGCGACTGGACGGGTGCGCAGTCCATGTCGGTGCAGACGCGCTCGAGGAGTGCCGCGCGGGCGTCGCGGTCGTCGCCCAGCACGCGCAGCTTGATGAGTTCGTGCTTGATCAGCGCCAGGTCGATCTCGTGCAGCACGGCCGGCGTCAGCCCGTGCTGGCCGATGATGACCACGGGATCGAGGTGGTGCGCCTTGGCGCGCAGATCGCGCCGTTGCGCGGGAGTCAATGGGTTCATCCGCGCGAGTTTACGCGACCCGGACGGCCGGCTGGTAAATTAGGGCCCGACTCCCGACAACGTCAATGGCCAAACTTCTCAAGTCGCCCGGCAGGAAAAACAAGTCCGTCAAGGCGTGGATGCACGACCACGTCAACGATCCGTACGTGCAGGAGGCCACGCGGCGGGGTTTCCGGTCGCGGGCGGCCTTCAAGCTGCTGGAGATCGCCGAGCGGGATCAGCTGCTGAAGCCCGGGATGACGGTCGTGGACCTGGGGGCGGCGCCCGGCAGCTGGTCGCAGGTGCTGCGCGAGCGGCTCGGACCATCCGGCGTCATCGTCGCGATCGACCTCCTGCCGATGGACGGCATCGCGGGCGTCACCTTCATCCAGGGCGACTTTCGCGAGGAGGAAGGCTTGGCGGCGCTCGAAACCGCGCTGGGCGGACGCGCTGTCGACCTTGTGGTCTCGGACATGGCCCCCAATCTCTCAGGCATCGACCCTGTCGACCAGGCCCGCAGCATTCACCTGGGCGACCTCGCCCTCGAATTCGCCATGACCAACCTGCGGGAAGGGGGCGATCTCCTGGTCAAGGTATTCCAGGGATCGGGATTGCCCGAGTTCCAGCGTGCGATCAGCGCGCATTTCGAGAAAGTCTATGTCCGCAAGCCCAAGTCCTCGCGTGACAAAAGCCGCGAAACCTTCCTGGTGGGCAAGCGTTTCCACCGCTGAACGGCGTCGGGGCCGGACGACATTGCTGCCCGTTTGGCGGCCGATAGCGTCAAAACGCCGCATTTGGCGTGAATCCTGCTTTGTTTTTGGTGTCCAAGGTGTCCCGGCCGTGGGTTCGCGGCTAGAATTACGGGTCTCCCGCGCCACCATTGGCCGAGGGGGATCCGGAGGCACGGCCCCTGCGCGGACGCCTCTGCGCCGCGGGGCTTCAAGGAGTAAGGCTTGAATAATCTGCTCAAGAACATCGGCATCTGGCTCGTGATCGGGCTCGTGGTGCTTACCGTCGTCAAGCAATTCGACTCGCGCCAGACCAATCGCGACTCCGTTCCCTATTCCGAGTTCATGGATGCGGCCAAGAGCGGCAAGGTCACGTCCGCCACCGTCGAGGGCCGCACGATCAAGTGGGCCAACAGCGAAAACAAGCGCTTCACCACGTACAGCCCCGGCGATATCTGGATGGTGGGCGACCTGGTCAAGTACGGCGTCAAGGTCGAGGCCAAGCCCGAGGAAGAGCAGAGCTTCCTCGCGCAGATCTTCATCTCGTGGTTCCCGATGCTGCTGCTGATCGGCGTCTGGATATTCTTCATGCGGCAGATGCAGGGCGGCGGCCGTGGCGGCGCGTTCTCGTTCGGCAAGAGCAAGGCACGTCTCATCGACGAGGCCAACAACACGATCACCTTCGCCGACGTGGCCGGTTGCGACGAGGCGAAGGAAGAAGTCAGTGAGCTCGTCGAGTTCCTGCGCGACCCGTCCAAGTTCCAGAAGCTGGGCGGGCGCATCCCGCGCGGCGTGCTGATGGTCGGCTCGCCGGGCACGGGCAAGACGCTGTTGGCCAAGGCCATCGCGGGCGAGGCCAAGGTGCCGTTCTTTGCGATCTCGGGTTCCGACTTCGTCGAGATGTTCGTCGGCGTGGGCGCGGCACGCGTGCGCGACATGTTCGAGCAGGCGAAGAAGAATGCGCCGTGCATTGTGTTCATCGATGAAATCGACGCGGTGGGTCGCCAGCGTGGCGCGGGTCTCGGCGGCGGCAACGACGAGCGCGAGCAGACGTTGAACCAGCTGCTCGTCGAAATGGACGGTTTCGAAGGCAATGTCGGCGTGATCGTGATCGCCGCCACCAACCGTCCGGACGTGCTCGACCCGGCGCTGATGCGCCCGGGCCGCTTCGACCGCCAGGTGGTCGTGCCGCTGCCGGA
>JANNYI010000305.1:0-4637 GCA_031410015.1 Betaproteobacteria bacterium
CCTTTTTTGCACGCCGGCGGACAAGAAAAAAGGCGAACTCGCGTTCGCCTTTTCTACGTTTGTTGGCGGAGTGGACGGGACTCGAACCCGCGACCCCCGGCGTGACAGGCCGGTATTCTAACCAACTGAACTACCACTCCAGGTGCAACTGAAACCGGTACGCGGGAACCGCCGGCGCACCGAAAAAACTTGGTGGGTGCTGAGAGGCTCGAACTCCCGACATTCGCCTTGTAAGGGCGACGCTCTACCAACTGAGCTAAGCACCCCTGGCCTCGGCGCACACCTTAGGACCGCGCGGGTCCCGTGCAGCGTGCCCTCCAGGTGCAGACAGGGCAATCGCGACCGGCGTGCGAAGTCCGCTAGTTTAGCGCATCTTTCAGCGCTTTTCCAGCCCGGAACTTGGGCACCTTGGCGGCGCGGATCTTGATGGCAGCCCCGGTGCGCGGGTTGCGACCGGCGCGCGCCGTGCGCTTGCCGACATAAAACGAGCCGAAGCCCACCAGCGTGACCATCGAGCCTTTCTTCAGCGAGCCGCGGATCGCGGTCACCGTGGCATCGAGCGCGCGCCCTGCCGCTTCCTTCGAAATATCGGCGTGCTTGGCGATCGCATCGATCAATTCGGATTTGTTCACAAACGTCCCCTCATGTCTGCACTGCGTTCGGGAGTTCGATCAGGGATCGAGAATTTTGGTGGCACGCGAAACGGCGTGCCGGGAGGACTGTTATAGCGCCCGCGATTTCGCCGTGTCAAGAAAAAACCCTCCTTGACAATGCGGACGATCAACATTCGACACGCGGCCGATTCGCGTTGTGTGCGAGGAAGCGCACGCACATGATTGAAGCGATGCGAATGATGCTGCGCAACGCCCGCCTTCGGTGCGCTGCCAAGGATGCAACAAAGCAAAACGCGGGCAGTTTTCGTGCCCGCGTTTCGAGACTCTGCCAGGTGCTGCACGACCAGGATGCGACGACGCGCCGCAGCCCCGACCGTGCAATGAATCAATGCTTCAGCACGGCCGCCTTGTCGTCGGTGCCGGCCACCGGCGCCACCGGCGGCACGTCGGTCTTCGGTGCGTCGTCGCCCAACGGCACCGGATGCCGTTCGAGCGCGGCTTCCAGCACCTGCTCGATCCAGCGCACCGGAATGATGTCCAGGCGATTCTTGATCTCGTCGGGAATCTCCACCAGATCCTTCACGTTCTCTTCCGGGATCAGCACCGTCTTGATGCCGCCACGACCGGCCGCCAGCAACTTTTCCTTCAGCCCGCCGATCGGCAGCACCTCGCCGCGCAGCGTGATCTCGCCCGTCATCGCCACATCGCAACGCACCGGGATGCCGGTCAGGATGGACACGATGGCCGTGACGATCGCGCCGCCTGCCGACGGCCCGTCCTTGGGCGTGGCGCCTTCGGGCAAGTGGATGTGCAGGTCAGTCTTGGTGTAGAAATCGGCCGCGATGCCCAATTGCTTCGAGCGATGACGCACCACCGACAGCGCGGCCGCGATCGACTCGTTCATCACTTCACCCAGCTTGCCCGTGCTGGTGGTCTTGCCCTTGCCCGGCAACGCCACGGCTTCGATGGTGAGGAGGTCGCCGCCCACTTCCGTCCACGCAAGGCCGGTGACCTGGCCCACCTGGTTCTGCTTCTCGGCGATGCCATACGTGAAGCGGCGCACGCCGAGGTACTTGTCGAGGTTCTTCGAATTGATCTCGACCGGACCCTTGGCCTTGCGACCCTTGCCGTCGGATTCCTTCAGCAACAGCGCCTTGACCACCTTGCGGCAGATCTTGGAGATGTCGCGCACGAGGCTGCGCACGCCGGCTTCGCGCGTGTAGTACCGCACGATGTCGCGCAGCGCGCTTTCGGCCACGTGCAGCTCATCGGGCTTGATGCCGTTGGCCTTCATCTGCTTGGGCGTCAGGTATTGCTTGGCGATGGCGATCTTCTCGTCCTCGGTGTAACCCGAGAGACGAATCACTTCCATCCGGTCGAGCAACGGCGCCGGGATGTTCATCGAGTTGGCCGTGGCCACGAACATCACGTCGGACAGGTCGTACTCGACCTCGATGTAGTGGTCGACGAACGAGTCGTTCTGTTCCGGGTCGAGTACTTCGAGCAACGCCAACGACGGATCGCCGCGGAAGTCCTGCCCCATCTTGTCGACTTCGTCCAAAAGGAACAGCGGATTGCGCACGCCCACCTTGGTCATGTTCTGCAGGATCTTGCCGGGCATCGAACCGATATAGGTACGGCGATGGCCGCGGATCTCGGCTTCGTCGCGCACGCCGCCCAAGCTCATCCGCACGAACTTGCGCCCGGTGGCCTTCGCCACCGACTGGCCGAGCGAGGTCTTGCCCACGCCGGGGGGACCGACGAGGCACAGGATGGGCGCCTTCAGCTTGTCAACGCGCTGCTGCACGGCGAGGTACTCGACGATGCGTTCCTTGACCTTTTCCAGCCCGTAGTGATCGGCGTCGAGGATCTTGATGGCAGCCGCCAGGTCCTTGCTGATCTTGGTCTTCTTGCGCCACGGCAATTGCGTGAGTGTGTCGATGAACGTACGCACGACGGTGGCCTCGGCCGACATCGGCGACATCATCTTGAGCTTCTTCAGCTCCGTGATGGCCTTGGCCTCCGCCTCCTTGGACATGCGGGCGGCCTTGATCTTCTTTTCCATCTCGTCGAGGTCGGCGTTCTCGTCGCCCTCCCCGAGTTCCTTCTGGATCGCCTTGACCTGTTCGTTGAGGTAATACTCGCGCTGGCTCTTCTCCATCTGGCGCTTCACGCGGCCACGGATGCGCTTTTCCACCTGCAGGATATCGACTTCGCCTTCCAGCACGCCAAGCAAATGCTCGAGGCGCTTGCCGACCTCGCCCATCTCGAGGATCTGCTGCTTCTGCTCGAGCTTCAACGGCAGGTGCGCGGCAATGGCATCGGCCAGCCGGCCACCATCGTCGATGCCGGACATCGACGTCAGGATTTCCGGCGGGATCTTCTTGTTGAGCTTGACGAACTGGTCGAACTGCGCGAGCAGCGCCCGGCGCATGGCTTCGACTTCGTTGGCGCTGCCGGTATCGGGCGCGAGCGGCACGGCCTCGGCTACGAGGTAGTCGCCGCGATCCTCGACGCCGGCAATGCGGGCGCGCTGCGTGCCCTCGACCAGCACCTTCACGGTGCCGTCGGGCAGCTTCAGCATCTGCAGGACGGTGGCGATGCTGCCGATCTCGTACAGATCGCTGCCGGCCGGATCATCCTTGGCGGCCTGGCGCTGCGCGGCCAGCAGGATGTGCTTGCCGGTATCCATCGCGACGTCGAGCGCCTTGATGGACTTGGGGCGGCCGACGAACAGCGGAATCACCATGTGCGGGAACACGACCACATCGCGCAGGGGCAGGAGCGGCAGCGCGGACAGGTCGGCGGGAAGGCTGGACGTGGAAGACATGGCGGCTCTTTAAGTGGGGGTACTGATGGGAAAATGGGGGTCACAAGGCCGGCTGTCAAGCCGTCCCTCGTGTGACACCATCAGATTCCCTTGTAAAGCAGAGGGTTAGGATTGCGACGCCGCCATCTTGGGCGGGTCGGCAAACATCAGGAGCGGCTTGCCGTCATTGGCGATCGTGGACTCGTCGACCACCACCCGGGAGAGGTTGGTCTGTGACGGCAGATCGTACATGACGTCGAGGAGCACCTGCTCCAGGATCGAGCGCAGGCCCCGGGCGCCGGTCTTGCGCGCCAGCGCCTTGCGCGCGATGGCCCGCAGCGCGGCCTCGCGGATCTCGAGTTCCACGCCTTCCATGCGGAACATCTTCTGGTACTGCTTCAACAGCGCGTTCTTGGGCTCGACCAGGATCTGGATCAGCGCGGCTTCGTCCAGTTCGTCGAGCGTGGCCGCCACGGGCAGGCGGCCCACGAACTCGGGAATGAGCCCGAACTTGATCAGGTCCTCGGGCTCGGTGTTGCGCAACAGCAGCGACACGTTCTTGCGGTCTTCCGGGCTCGACACTTCCGCGCCGAAACCGATGCCGGTCTTGGCGGTGCGCTGGCGGATGATCTTTTCGAGGCCGTCGAACGCGCCGCCGCAGATGAACAGGATGTTGGTGGTGTCGACCTGGACGAATTCCTGGTTGGGATGCTTGCGCCCGCCCTGCGGCGGCACCGACGCAATGGTGCCTTCGATAAGCTTCAGCAGCGCCTGCTGCACGCCCTCGCCGGACACGTCACGCGTGATCGACGGGTTGTCGCTCTTGCGCGAGATCTTGTCGATCTCGTCGATGTAGACGATGCCGCGCTGCGCCTTCTCGATGTCGTAGTCGCACTTCTGCAGCAGCTTCTGAATGATGTTCTCGACGTCCTCGCCCACGTAACCCGCTTCGGTCAGCGTGGTGGCGTCGGCGATCACGAACGGGACATCGAGCAGCCGCGCGAGTGTTTGCGCCAGCAGCGTCTTGCCCGACCCCGTGGGGCCGATCAGCAGGATGTTGGATTTGGCCAGTTCGACCTCGTCGTCCTTGTTGCCCGCTTCGAGTCGCTTGTAGTGGTTGTACACCGCCACCGACAGGATCTTCTTGGCCGGCTCCTGGCCGACCACGTACTGATCGAGGCTCTGGCGGATCTCGTGCGGCGTGGGCAGCTTGC
>JANNYI010000306.1:0-2570 GCA_031410015.1 Betaproteobacteria bacterium
AGCGTGCCGCCGGAGGCCGCGCCCGCCCCGATGATCGTGTGGATCTCGTCGATGTAGAGGATGGACTTGGGGCTTTCCGCCAACTGCTTCAGCACGGCCTTTAACCGCTGCTCGAAATCGCCGCGATACTTGGTGCCGGCCAGAAGCGCACCCATGACGAGCGAATACACCTGGAACTCGCGCAGCAGATCGGGCACGTCGCCCTCGAAGATGCGTCGCGCGAGACCCTCGGCGATGGCCGTCTTGCCGACACCCGCTTCGCCCACCAGCAGTGGATTGTTCTTGCGCCGCCGGCACAGGATCTGGATCACGCGCTCCAATTCGTGCGCGCGGCCGATCAGCGGATCGATCTTGCCGGCCTTGGCCATCGAATTGAGGTTCTGCGTGTAGGCCTCGAGCGCGCCCTGCGCCTCGTTGCCGCCCTCCTCGTCGCCCTTGGGCTCGGCCTTTTCCTGCTTCTGCTGCGGCGTCTTGGTGATGCCGTGCGCGATGTAGTTGACGACATCGAGCCGCGTGACGCCGCGCTGGTTGAGGAAGTAGACGGCGTGGGATTCCTTCTCGCCGAAGATGGCCACCAGCACATTGGCGCCGGTGACTTCCTTCTTGCCCGAGGACTGGACGTGCAGGATCGCGCGCTGGATCACGCGCTGGAAACCCTGCGTGGGCTGCGTGTCGGCGTCGGAATGCGGCGCCAGCCGCGGCGTGTGTTCCTGGATGAAGTCGGCCAACACGCCGCGCAATTCGTCCAGGTCCACGCCGCAGGCCTTCAGGACCTCGGCCGCGGACGGATTGTCGAGCATCGCCAGCAGCAGGTGCTCGACGGTGATGAACTCGTGCTGCTTCTGCCTGGCCTCGACAAAGGCCATATGGAGGGAGACTTCAAGTTCCTGCGCGATCATCGGCCTTCCTTCATCCTTTCGTCACTCGGCGGGCCGCCGGAAGATACCGGCCCCGCAAAGCTATAACGCCTACGTCTCCTCCATCGTGCACTGCAGCGGGTGCTGATGCTTGCGTGCAATATTGATTACCTGCTCCACCTTGGCCGCCGCAACCTCGCGCGTGAAGGTTCCGCACACTCCCACGCCTTCACGATGAATCTGCAGCATTACCTGCGTTGCCTTCTCGCGGCTCATGGCGAATACAGTTTGCAGGACGACGACGACGAAGTCCATCGGAGTGTAGTCGTCATTAAGCAACATTACCTTGTACAAAGGCGGTGGCTTGACCTTGGCCTTGGCGGCTTCGAGAACGCTGCCGATTTGCTGCTGGTTGCTCATTGCCTGTCACGATACTACGGATCAAAGTGGGGTCAATGTTTGACGATTGCAACAGTTTTTACAAGAGGACGGCACGGCCGGCCGGCCGGGCTTGACGCGTTCCCGCCGAGGCGCGTAAAACTGGAGTGTTCGGCGCGCGGTGTTTCCGGCAGCGGACGGGAGCAACGCGCCAGGCGCCGACCCCCCGCCTTCACCACCGGCCCACGGCGCCCGGGCTTCTCGTTCATCTTCAAAAGGAACACGCAGTATGGCAACCGGTACAGTCAAGTGGTTCAATGATGCAAAGGGTTTCGGCTTCGTTACGCCGGACGGCGGCGGCGAAGACCTCTTTGCGCATTTCTCGGCAATCAACATGCCGGGTTTCAAGTCGCTGAAGGAAGGCCAGAAAGTCTCCTTCGAAGTGACCCAAGGCCCGAAGGGCAAGCAGGCGTCCAACATCCAGGCCGCCTGATCGAGCTTCAAACGCCCACGGTTGCCGCCCCATCGGCAGCAACCGCTGCAATTCCCGGGGCCCGCGCATGCGCGGGCCCTTTTTTATTGTCCCCGCAGGGTCCGCGGGGGGCCGGCGGCACTGTCATTGTGGCCTGCACCGGCAACGTGCAACAATCTGTGGGATACGAATCAGCACCTCGGCGATGGAGCGATGCCATGGGCTACCCGGCCGCCTCGGACTACGCGAATTTCTCGGTACCCCCGCGCGACGTGGTCCGGGCCCTGGGGCCGTTTGCCTCCCCGACCAATGCCGGCGTGCTCATCTTCTGCGTGGATTACGCCATTTTCTGGCTCGCGGTGGCGGGCGCGGTGCTGCTGCCCGAACTGTGGATGCGGATCCTCGCGAGCATCCTGGCCGGGGTGAAACAGGCCAACCTGATCGTGCTGGCGCACGACGCGGCGCACGGCAACATGGCGCGCAGTTCGCGGCTCAGCGCGTTCATCGCGGTGTGCACGCTGACCCCGTGCCTGTTCAACTATCGCGTCTGGATCTGGGATCACCATCGGCTGCATCACCCCCACCCCAGCAGCTTCATGAACGAGGCATGGCGGCCATTGTCGCTGGCCGAGTGGCGGGAGGCATCGTGGGGCCGCCGCCTCCGGGAGCGCCTGTATCGGGCGCCGATCATGATCAATTTCGGGTGCTACCTGCTGGCGGTGCGCGAGCAGGTCATCCGGGAATACTGGCGGTCCAACGGCCCCGCGGAGCGGCGCCGCGCCGGCTGGTTCTATGCGCTGCTCTTCACGTACCTCGCGGTCCTCTGGGGAGCCCTGCTGGCGGCGCCGCTCTATTCCGGCACG
>JANNYI010000307.1:0-3515 GCA_031410015.1 Betaproteobacteria bacterium
CGACTTGCATGTGTAAGGCATGCCGCCAGCGTTCAATCTGAGCCAGGATCAAACTCTTCAGTTTAATTCTGGTTCCAACATTTCTGCTGGGTCGCCGATGCAGCTTTTAAGGGCCGCATCAACATTACATATTGCTTCTCGCTCAAAAGTAAACGGAGTTACAACTTCGTTACTTGAATGCGAGCACTTTAGTTTAAAGCTCATGAACCCTTGAATTCCCTTGCGGGTTTTCGCAGTGTTCGTGGCCTTCCACCCAAGCGCCCACACTTATCGGCTGTAAATTTTTAAAGAGCTGTGACCGCGGTTTGCCGCCCGGGTGTTCCGGGCCGCCTGGCGCCTATTCTGCTTCGAACGCCGCGCGATCAGCGAAGTCCGGCAGTATAACGAGTTTTGGGCGCCTTGCAAATAATTTTTCTACTTCGACTGCACTTATTTCTTGTTGGTTGCGGGGGCAGGATTTGAACCTACGACCTTCGGGTTATGAGCCCGACGAGCTGCCAGACTGCTCCACCCCGCGTCCGGGTTACTACCAAGCCGATAATTATAGCCCGAAATATTGCGCTGCGCTACAGTTTCGTGACGAAACTCGTCAATCCGGGGTCGCTCCAGTGGCCCGGATCACCTTGCCCCACTTCTCGATCTCCGCCTGCTGGAATTTGCGGAATTCGGCGGGCGAGTTCGCGACGACCTCGAAGCCCTGTCCCGAGAGGATCTTGCGGGCTCCCGGCTCGCGCAGGATGCGCTGCGTTTCCGCCGCAAGGCGCTCGACAACTTCCTGCGGCGTCTTCCCCGGCGCGAGGAGACCTATCCACGACAGGGACTCCAGCTGCGGATAGCCGAGCTCGGCCACGCTCGGGATCTCGGGCGCCAGGTCGCTGCGCTTGACGGCGGTCACGGCGAGCCCGCGCATCTTTCCGGATTTGACATGCGGAAGGAGGATCGGCGCGATGGCAAACATCGCCTGGATGTTCCCGCCGAGCATGTCCGTCACCGCCTGCGGAAAGCCGCGGTACGGGATGTGCACGGCGAAAAACTTCGCATCGGACTTGAGCAATTCCATCGTGAGGTGCGATGCGCTCCCGCTGCCCGCCGATCCGTAGGAGAGCCGGCCCGGGTTCCTGCGCAGGTAGTCCAGGAATTCCTTGAACGAATTCGCCGGGATGTCGGGACTTACGACAAGAATCTGCGGCGCGTAAGCGAGCAGGGAAATCGTCGCAAGGTCCTTTTCCGGGTCGTACGGCAGGTTCGCATACAGGGCCTTGTTCGTCGCCACCGCAGCATTGGTGCTGACGAGGAGCGTGTAACCATCTGCCGGAGCCTTGGCAACGAAGTCTGCAGCCAGGTTTCCGCCCGCGCCCGCACGGTTTTCCACCACAAACGGCTGCCCCAGCGCCTCCTGCAGCCTCGGGGCCACCACCCGGGCGACCGTATCCGGAGTGCTGCCCGGTGGGAACGAAACGACGATTTTTACCGGATGGGTCGGGTACTTCTGGGCGATCGATGGTGTCGCAACGCAACCTATTGATAATGCTAAACAAAGCATTGAAACCCGTGACATCTGACCCCCTCCCCAGCTCACTGGGATTTTGTGTTTATTCATATCAATCAATACCCTGCTAAATTCGTTCCGTCTCGCCCTGGCGCGGCTGCCAGACCATCAGCCGCTTCTCGACTAGGCCCACAACGTAGTCGAGAACCAGGGCGAACGCGGTAAGAACCAGTATTCCGGCAAAAACGGTATTGATGTCGAACGTCCCTTCAGCCTGCAGAATGAGGTAGCCGACGCCGCGCGAGGATCCGAGATACTC
Source organism: Betaproteobacteria bacterium (assembly GCA_031410015.1). Taxonomy (GTDB): domain Bacteria; phylum Pseudomonadota; class Gammaproteobacteria; order Burkholderiales; family Casimicrobiaceae; genus VBCG01. Next base: position 1,809 of record JANNYI010000307.1, read on the forward strand.
CCCCACCACAGCACCTACGAACGCGAGACCGACGGAATTGTGCAGGCTCGCGAACACCCAGCTCATGGCGCTGGGCACGTAGACGTGACGCAGCAGTTGCCTCTGGCTCGCGCCCAGGATGCGCGCGTTTGCGAGCACGGTGGGGCTGACTTCGCGTACGCCCTGATAGACGTTGAAAAACACGATGAAAAACACCAGGGTGACACCCAACGCCACCTTGGAGGCGATATCCAGCCCGAACCAGACGCTGAATATCGGCGCAAGGATCACGCGGGGCATGGAATTCAGAGCCTTGATATAGGGATCGCAGAGGGCGGAGGCGACCGGATTCAACGCGAGCCACAGCCCGATGACAAGCCCCGAGACGGTGCCGATGACGAACGCAAGGAAGGTTTCCCAGAGCGTCACCCAGAGGTGCTCGTAAATCGCGCCCGAATAGAACCAGTCCCAGACCCGGCCGAGGACCTTCAGGGGTTCGCCGAAGAAGAAGGCAGCCTTGTTGGCATCGTCGAAATACACGGGCGGAACGAGGCCCGGAACCGCCAGCATATGCCAAATGACGAAAAACACGACCAGCATTCCGACCTGCCAGACGCGCAGATTGCCCTGCCGCGGCCGCAGCCACGCCCATAGCCCCTTACTGGATTCGGGTTCGCGCATAGCCCTTGAGCACCTCGTCCTTCATTGCGTGCCAGATCTTCGTATGCAGTTCGACGAATCGGGGCGTCAGCCGGATCTCGGCCACGTCGCGGGGGCGCGGGAGATCGATTGCAAACTCCCCGATCGGCCGTGTTTCGGGTCCCGCCGACAGCACGACCACCCGGTCCGAGAGCGAGATCGCCTCCTCCAGGTCGTGGGTGATGAACAGGACCGACTTGCGATTGGCCGACCACAGCTCGAGCAGTTCGTTTTCCATCAGCTGCCGGGTCTGGATGTCGAGCGCCGAGAACGGCTCGTCCATCAGGAGGATCTGCGGGTCCAGGATCAAAGTCTGCGCCAGGGCCACGCGCTTGCGCATCCCGCCGGAGAGCTGGTGCGGATAGCGATGACCGTGGCCGGCCAGCCCGACCCGCGCCAGCCAATCCTCGGCGCGCACAACCGCTTCCGCGCGCTCAATGCCGCGAAACTCCAGGCCTGCGGTAACGTTGTCCAGCGCGGTACGCCACGGCATCAGGGCTTCGGTCTGGAACAGGTAACCGGCCCTGCGATTAAGCCCGTCCAGCGGCTCGCCAAAGACCTTTACGCTCCCGGCGGAAGGCTCGAGCAGCCCGACGGCGATGTTCAGCAGCGTGGACTTGCCACATCCGGTGGGGCCGACGACCGAGACGAACTCGCCCGGCTCGACCACCAGCGTTGCATCCCTGACAGCCGTATAGCGGGTGTCGTTGGGGGGGCGGGGCGCGAACGTTTAGGTGATGTGGCGTTAGATGGTTTACGTTTTGCGCATTTAAAAAATCCACGCAAAGCCAAAGCGGGTATGAATGTTTCACAAATGCATTATGCAAAAAAAGGCATCATTACACCCGAAATGGAATTTATTGCCATCCGTGAAAATATGAAACTGCAAGAAGCACGCGCACGTGGTGAGTTAAAAAACTTAAAAGGTGGTCAATCGTTTGGTGCATCTATTCCGCATGAAGTAACACCTGAATTTGTACGCAGTGAAGTGGCTCGCGGCCGCGCGATAATCCCCGCGAACATCAATCA
>JANNYI010000308.1:0-11825 GCA_031410015.1 Betaproteobacteria bacterium
CCTACGCCTACGCCCACGCCCACGCCTCGCCTACGGTTTCGACGGTGCGCCGAACATCGCGCGCAGTTTCGCCTTCTCGACCTTGCCCATGGCGTTGCGCGGCAACTCGGTCACGAAATGCACGTGCTTGGGCACCTTGAAGCTGGCGATTTCGCCCTTGAGCGCGCCGATCACGCGCGCCGCGTCGATGGCGTGGCCTGGCTGCGCCACGACGATCGCGGTGACCGCTTCGCCGAAATCGGGGTCGGGCACACCGATCACGGCGGATTCGACGATGCCGTCCATCCGGTCGATGTGTTCCTCGATTTCGATCGGATAGACATTGAGGCCGCCGGTGATGATGAGATCCTTCGCGCGCCCGACGAGGCGCAGGTAGCCGCGCGCTGGTCCATCCGGCACCACCTCGCCCACGTCGCCCGTCCTGAAGAAGCCATCGGCCGTGAATTCCTCGCGCGTCTTTTCCGGCATGCGCCAGTAACCGGCGAAGACGTTGGGTCCGCGCACCTCGACCGCGCCGACCATGCCTGGCGCGCAGGGCGCACCCACGTCGTCGACCACGCGCAGATCCACGCCGGGCAATGGCCGTCCAACGGTGCCGCCTACGCGCGCGCCGTCGAGCGGATTGGACGTGTTCATGCCCGTCTCGGTCATGCCGTAGCGCTCGAGGACCGCGACGCCGGTATGCGCCTCGAACGCGGCAAAGGTTTCCGCGAGCAACGGCGCCGAGCCGGAGACGAAGAGCCGCACCCGCGCCGCGATGTCGCGCGTGAACGTCGGCTCGGCAAGCAGCCGCGTGTAGAACGTGGGTACGCCCATCATCACCGTTGCGCGCGGCAGCAGCGCCACCACCTCGCGCGGATCGAATTTCGGGAGCCACAGCATCCGCGCTCCCGCCAGCAGGACGCAGTGGATCGCCACGAACAGTCCGTGCACGTGATAGATGGGCAATGCGTGCAGCAGGACATCGCCGCGCGTGAAGCCCCAGATGCCGACCAGTGCCAGTCCGTTGGAGGCAAGGTTGCGATGGGTCAGCATCGCGCCCTTCGAGCGCCCGGTGGTCCCGGACGTGTACAGGATCGCGGCGAGGTCGTCCGGCTGCGAAAAGACCGTGGCGAATGTCGCCGGTTGCGACTGCGCGCGGACGTCGAGTTCGTCCGGCGTCAGCACGGTGGCGCTGCCGGCGATCGCCGCCACCGCGCCCAGATGCGCCGCATTGCAGACGATCACCCGCGGCTCCGCGTCGCCGAAGAAATAGGCGAGCTCGGCCTTCTGGTAGCCCGTGTTGAGCGGCAGGTAGACGAGGCCCGCGCGCAGGCACGCAAGGTAGAGCGCGAGGACGCGCCAATCCTTGTCGAGCTGGGCGGCCACGCGGTCGCCTGGCACGCATCCGGCCGCCACCAGCGCATGGGCATAGCGCGCCGATGCTGCCGCGATGTCGTCGTAGTGGATGACCGGCCCGTTGGGAATCACCAGCAGCGGCTGTTCGATGCCTTGGGGGAAGTGCCGCTCGAAGAGCGCGTACAGATTGGCATTCATGGTTTGCCGGGTGCGTGTCGCCCGGCGTCGAACACGCGGGCAATTTCCTCGGCGCGGTCGGCCAGCAATGTCGCGGCATTGGCGATGCAGGCGTCGAGTGTTGCGGGTCCATGCGGCAGGCCGAAGCACCCCGCATAGTGTCGACGCAGTTCGGGCAGGGCCGCCGGATCGATCGCGCCGGAAAGGAGCGTGACCGGAATGCCGCTCTCCGCGGCCATGCGTGCCACGATGAATGGCGCCTTGGCCAGCAGCGTCTGCGCGTCGCTGCGTCCTTCGCCGGTGATGGCCCAGTCGGCGCCGGCCAGCGCTTCGGGCAGTCCGATCAGTGCGGCGACGACGTCCGCGCCCGAGGCAAATTGTCCGCCCAGGAGCTGCAGCGCAAAGCCCAGTCCGCCCGCGGCGCCGGCGCCCGGCAGCGATGCCGCGTTGCGGCCGACGGCTGTCTCCGCAAGCTGCGCAAAGTGTGCCAGGCGCGCGTCGAGCGTCGCGATGGCCTTGGGCGCGACGCCCTTCTGCGGACCGAAGATGGCCGTGGCGCCGCTCGCGCCGCTCAGCGGATTGTTGACGTCCGACATGATGTGCAGCGTGCACTGCGCGAGGCGCGGGTGCAACGCGGTTGCATCCACGTGCGCCAGCCTGGCAAGTCCCTCCGGTGTCGGTGGAACAGTCGCGCCACCGGCGTCGGTGAGGCGCATGCCCAGTGCTGCCAGCATCCCGCAGCCGGCGTCGTTGGTGCTGCTGCCACCCAAGCCGATCATGAAGCGCCGCATGCCCTGGTCGAGCAGCGTGGCAATCAGCGCTCCGATGCCTTCGGTCGAGCGCTGCTCGATCGCGACGGCCATGCCCTGCGGGTCGGTGATGCTGACGACCTGTGCGGCTTCGATGACCGCGGTGGCGTCGGCGCCGGCATCGAGTACGCCGTAAGCCGCCAGCACCGGCTGGCCGGCGGCGCCACGCACCTGCACCGCACGCCGGACGCCGCGCGCGCCGACGGCGGCCAGCACGGCGTCGAGCGTGCCCTCGCCTCCGTCGGCCATGGGCCGCAGCCGGATGTCGGCGTCGGGGATCGCCCGCTTGACGCCATGCGCGATCGCCGCCGCCACGTCGTGGGCAGCGAGCGATCCCTTGAACGAATCCGGGGCGATGACGACGCGCAGCATTCCTGGCAACTCCGCAACGAGGCGGCCACGATAGTAGCGCAGGTCGCGCGCGCTGGTGCCAGGTCCTGCACTGTCCGATGCGCTCGCCACACGGCGAGGTACGACGTATCAGTCGCGATCGTCGTCGTCGGCGTGCGCAGCGCGCGTGATGCGGTCGCGCACGGCCAGCCACGCCGCGTCGCCCGGGACGTCTTCGATCAGGATGCTGGCGGCGCCCGCCGCGTCGAGCGCGCGCAGGCTGGCATAGAGATCGTGCGCGAACGCGTCGGGCGTCATGGGCGCGACGCGCCACAGGCCGGCGAATCCCGGCGGGCACGGCACCGTGCGGGCCAGTACCGCGACGCCTGCACCCGCCCGCGCCACCTCGCGCGCCAGCATGGCCGCCGGCAGCAGCCGCGTCGGCGTGCGCGGCGCGTAGTGCGAGGCCAGCGTGCCCGAAGCGCGCGGCGCCTGCGTGTCCGGTGCGCGCGGCGCACGGCCCAGCACGCGCGCAATGGCGTCCGCGGCAATGCCACCGGGCCGCAGCAGGACGGGCTCGTCATCGCGAAATGCGATGATGGTGCTCTCGATGCCGACCATGCATTCGCCGCCGTCGAGGATCATCGCGACATCCGCGCCGAGATCGTCCGCGACGTGCGCCGCGGTCGTCGGCGAGATCCGGCCGAAGCGATTGGCCGAGGGCCCTGCAATGCCGTCGCCGCCGCGGGCGCGAAACGCCTGCAGCAGCCGTTGCGCGACCGGATGCGAAGGCACGCGCAAACCCACGCTGTCCTGCCCGCCGGTGACGACATCCACCACATACGCGGCGCGCGGCAGGATCAGCGTGAGCGGCCCCGGCCAGAACGCCGCCGCCAGCGCCCGCGCGCCGGCCGGCACGTCGCGCGCCCAGCGCTCCAGCTGCGCGATGTCGGCGATATGCACGATGACCGGGTGATCCGCCGGGCGGCCCTTGGCGGCGAAGATCGCGCGCACCGCGTCGACGTTGCGCGCATCGGCGCCCAGTCCGTAGACCGTTTCGGTCGGAAAGGCGACCAGCGCGCCGGCGCGCAGCAGCGTGGCGGCGCGATCCAGCGCCGCGGCGGTCGGCGCGGCGACGATGCCGGTCATGGGCCGTGCGGCTTCAGGACGGCGGACCATCCCGAACTGCTAGAATCGAGGTTTTTGCGCCTTGTCGCTGCCGGGGCCGTCGGCCCGCGCGACCGGATGCAAAGCAAACGCACAGGCACGAGGCAAGGAGTCGTAATGAGCAATTTCCTGTTCACGTCGGAATCGGTGTCGGAAGGCCATCCGGACAAGGTCGCGGACCAGATCTCCGATGCGGTACTCGACGCGATTCTAGAGCAAGACCCCACCGGCCGGGTTGCCGCGGAGACGCTCGTTTCCACCGGGCTGGTCGTGATGGCGGGCGAGATCACCACCAGCGCCAACGTCGACTATGCGCGCGTCGCGCGCGAAACGATCCGCGCCATCGGCTACAACGATCCCAAGCTGCGCTTCGATGCCGATGGTTGCGCCGTCATGGTGTGCTACGGACGGCAATCGCCGGACATCGCGCAGGGCGTGGACCGCGCCTCCGATGACTATCTCAACCAGGGCGCCGGCGACCAGGGCCTGATGTTCGGCTATGCGTGCGACGAAACGCCGTCGCTGATGCCGTACCCCATCTACTACGCGCACCGCCTGGTGCAGCGGCAAAGCGAGGTGCGGCGCGATGGCCGCCTGCCGTTCCTGCGGCCCGATGCCAAGTCGCAGGTCACCGTGCGCTACGAAGGCGGTAAGCCCGTGGCGGTGGAGACGGTGGTGCTCTCGACGCAGCACGATCCGTCGATGAACGACACGCAGGACAAGCTGGCCGAGGCCGTGATCGAGGAAATCATCAAGCCGGTGTTCCCCAAGGACATGCTGGCCGGCGCGCGCTTCCTGGTGAATCCCACCGGCCGCTTCGAGATCGGCGGCCCGCACGGCGATGCCGGCGTCACAGGGCGCAAGATCATCGTCGACACGTACGGCGGCGCCGCCCCGCACGGCGGCGGCGCGTTCTCGGGCAAGGATCCGTCCAAGGTCGATCGGTCCGCCGCGTATGCGGCGCGCTACGTGGCCAAGAACATCGTGGCTGCGGGGCTCGCGCGCCAGTGCACGGTGCAGGTGGCCTACGCCATCGGCGTCGCCCGGCCGATGAACGTCACGATCTACACCGAAGGCACCGGCGTCATTCCCGACGAGAAGATCGCGGCGCTGGTCAACGAGCACTTCGACCTGCGGCCGAAGGGCATCATCCGGATGCTCGATCTCCTGCGGCCCATCTATCTCAAGACGGCGGCCTACGGCCACTTCGGCCGCGACGAGCCCGAATTCACGTGGGAAAACACCGACCGCGCGGCAGCACTGCGCGCGGCGGCGGGACTGTAAGAGCCGCCATGCGGTCCATCGGCAAATCCATGCTCATGCGGGGCGCCTTCGTTGCGTCCGCGCTGCTGGTGGCCGCGTGCGCGATGACGCCACCTGGCCCACCAGCGGTCGAGATGGGCGAACTCGACAATGCGGCCGACGGTGCCGTCATCGCGATCAAGCGCGGCGGCGAACTGAAGGTGCTGCTCGATGCCAACGCCATCGCCGGCTATCAATGGCAGGTGCAGGCCACCGCTGGGCCCGTGCTCTCCCCCATCGGCACCGGCATCTTCATCAGCAAGGCTGATCCGCGGGACGTGCGTGCGGGAGGCTTCAATGTATTCCGCTTCAAGGCCGAGCAACCGGGGACGGCCACGCTGCAGTTCGACTACAAACACGTCTCGGGGGCAAACGTCGCGCCGGTCAAATCCGTGCGCTACTCCGTCTCCGTTGCACCTTGACGCCGTCGGCGCGATCCAGCATCGTGCAGCTTCAACGCAGGGAAGGAATGAACCCGATGAGCATTCGTACCAACAGGACGATCCGGCACACGCTGGCCGGCGCTGCTGCACTGGCCCTGCTGGCCGGCTGCGCCACGCTCGAGCGTGAAGGCGTCCTGGCCCAGGAAGGCGGTGGCGCGGTGACGGTGCGCAACGGCGCGCCGCTGGTGGTCAGCCTCTCGCCCGACCCGTCGGTCGGCTATGGCTGGATCCTGAAGTCTGCCGGCCCCGGCCTTGCCGTCATCGGCGGCCCGGACGTCACCACCAACCCCAAACCCCCGTCCATCATGGGGGTGCCGGATGCCACCACATTCAGGTTCCGGGCCAATGCGCCGGGCACCACCGTCGTCGAATTTGCCTGGGTGGCCCCGCCCGGACAGTCGGTGGCGGCCGAGCGCACGGTGCGCTACGACGTGACGGTGACGCCAACCGGCCTCTTCGGCATTCTGTGACCGGCTGCAGGGGCGGGCTGGCGGAACGCACCAAGTTCCTGTATTATTGATGGTTTTCGCGGACCCCCCGTTGTGAACGGCGGGTCCGGCGCCCCCAACGACGAGGATCCACCATGGCTGAACGTTCCCGCACCCGTCGCAACACGCTCGAGCGTCGTTGCCTGCCCAAGACCTTCAAGCGCATGTTCGTCGGCGCGCCGAAGGGCATCTTCAAGATGCTGGAAAAGATCAAGAAGAACTGACGCACCCGTCGGTTCGGAGCACCGGAAGGCCGCCTGCATGGCGGCCTTTTCATTTGTCCCGCCGCGGGTGCCATAATCCCGCCATGGTCTTTGCCTACTACGACATGCTGTCGCCGGCGCGCAAGGAAGTCTACCGGCAGAGCGACGCAATCGCGACGCTCGAACTGCCGCCGGGAATCGATGTCGGCGGCCGCGTGTTCGGCATTCGCGAGGGGCTGGCGAGGGCGCATCGTCCCACCGTGCAAAAGGACGCGCAGGCGCTGATCGACGCGCTGGTCGGCGGCTTCATCGTGCCGCCGGTGGATGTGCGCGTGCTGGCCGCGCGCCCGTCCGACGTCGATGGCGAACTGCACGGACTCTACGAGCCGGACGAGGAAATCCCGGTCGCCCGCATCTCGGTCTGGATGCGCACCGCTCAGAAGAAGCAGGTGGTCGCCTACAAGTCCTTCCTGCGCACGCTGGTCCACGAATTCCTGCACCATCTCGATTACGAGCATTTCAAGCTGCCGGAGACGTTTCACACCGAGGGTTTCTACAAGCGCGAGTCGAGCCTGACCAACGCGCTCTTTGCCTCGACGCCGGCCGGCGAGTGACGCGCCGCCAACCCGGCTTTTGACCAGTGGCGGCGCTGGCAATTTGAGGTAGAATCCGGCCACTCTCCGAGGAGCGTTGCAACAGCCCGCCGCCAGTGCGCGTGCTGCCAGGCTCGGAGTTTCATCTTTCGCAACTGCGCTCGTTGAACCGCGACTCCTGCGCGGGATGACGAGACGCTGCCAGCCGTTCTCCGTCCCCCGCATCGACGTCGCCCGACAAGGAGTGACCGATGAACGCTGCAACCGAAACCAAGAATTTCTCCGACTTCAAGGTCGCCGACCTTGCGCTCGCCGCATGGGGCCGCAAGGAAATCGCGATCGCCGAAACGGAAATGCCGGGCCTGATGGCCATCCGCGAGGAATTCGCGCCGATGCATCCGCTGCGCGGCGCCCGCGTGGCCGGCTCGCTGCACATGACGATCCAGACCGCCGTGCTGATCGAGACGCTGCAGGCGCTGGGCGCCGAAGTGCGCTGGGCGTCGTGCAACATCTATTCGACGCAGGACCACGCCGCCGCCGCGATTGCGGCCGCCGGCACGCCGGTGTTCGCCTTCAAGGGCGAATCGCTGGCCGAGTACTGGGACTACACCCATCGCATCTTCGAGTGGACCAACGGCGAAGGTCCCAACATGATCCTGGACGACGGCGGCGACGCGACGCTGCTCGTGCACCTCGGAACCCAGGCCGAAACGGACCCCTCGTGCATCGGCCACCCCACCAACGAGGAAGAGTCCGCGCTCTTCGCGGCCATCAAGGCCAAGCTCGCCAAGGATCCCACGTTCTACTCGCGCCTCAAGGCCGGCATCAAGGGCGTGACCGAGGAAACGACCACCGGCGTGAAGCGGCTGTACGAGATGCACAAGCAGGGCAAGCTGGGCTTCCCGGCCATCAACGTCAACGACTCGGTCACCAAGTCCAAGTTCGACAACCTCTACGGTTGCCGCGAGTCGCTCGTCGACGGCATCAAGCGCGCCACCGACGTGATGATCGCGGGCAAGATCGCAGTCGTCGCGGGCTACGGCGACGTGGGCAAGGGCTCGGCCCAGGCGCTGCGCGCGCTGTCGGCGCAGGTGTGGGTCACCGAGATCGACCCCATCTGCGCGCTGCAGGCAGCGATGGAAGGCTATCGTATCGTCACGATGGACTATGCGGCGGACAAGGCCGACATCTTCGTCACCGCCACCGGCAACATCGACATCATCACCTTCGAGCACATGAAGCGGATGAAGGACCAGGCGATCGTCTGCAACATCGGCCACTTCGACAATGAGATCGAGGTGGCGGCGCTGAAGGACTGCAAGTGGGACAACATCAAGCCGCAGGTGGATCATGTGATCTTCCCCGACGGCAAGCGCATCATCCTGCTGGCCGAGGGCCGGCTGGTGAACCTCGGTTGCGGCACCGGTCATCCGTCGTTCGTGATGAGCTCGTCCTTCGCCAACCAGGTGATGGCGCAGATGGAGCTGTGGGCCGACGCGCGTTCCGGCGGCAAGCAGTATCCGGTGGGCGTGTACGTGCTGCCGAAGCACCTCGATGAGAAGGTCGCGCGGCTGCAGCTGTCGAAGCTGTCGGCGATGCTGACGCCGTTGTCCGACAAGCAGGCAACGTACCTGGGCGTGCGCAAGGACGGCCCGTACAAGCCCGACGCGTACCGGTATTGAGCGTCTGATGCGCATTGCGGTCATCGGGACGGGGGGCGTCGGCGGCTATTTCGGTGGCCGCCTGGCGCAGGCCGGTCACGACGTCACGTTTGTCGCGCGGGGCCGGCATCTCGCGGCGCTGCGCGAGCGCGGGCTGGTGCTGGAGAGCGGGCTTGGCAATGCAGTGATCCGCGATGCCACGTTCACGGACGACGTCGCTGCCATCGCGCCATGCGATGTGGTGATGCTGTGCGTGAAGCTGTGGGATGTCGAGGCTGCGGCATCGATGATCATGCCGCTGGTGGCGACGGGCGGCGCTGTCATTCCGTTCCAGAACGGTGTTGACGCGCCTCTCATCCTGAAGCGGGTGCTGGGTGGCCCGCGGGTGCTGGGCGGCGTCGCCTACATTGCCGCCACCATCCGCGAGATGGGCGTGATCGCCCATACCGGGACCATGGCGCGCCTCGTCGTGGGCGCCTTCGCCGACGGCAATGCCCAGGTTGCGGCGGCCTTTCGCGATGCTTGCGCGGGCGCCGGCGTCAATGTCGAATTGGCGGACGATATTCAGCGGGCGCTGTGGGAGAAATTCTGCTTCCTCGCCGCGATTTCGGGCTGCACGGCGCTGGCGCGGCAGCCGATCGGCGTGATCCGCGCGGACCCGGATCTGCGCGCTGCCTTCGAGGCCGCGATGCGCGAAGCATGGACGCTCGGACGCGCACGGGGCGTGCCGTTGGCCGATGACTATGTTGCAAAGCAGATGACCTTCATCGACGGCCTGCCGGCGGCGATGCGCTCGTCGATGCTGAACGACCTCGTCGCGGGCAACCGGCTCGAAGCGCCGTGGCTGTCCGGCGCGGTGGCCAGGATGGCCGCCGAGTCCGGCACCGCGGCGCCGGTCAGCGCCACGCTTTTTGCCGCCATGAAACCCTACCTCGCCGGCACGCCGGCCTGAGTCCACCGTTCAAGCGAAGGAAGTTGCCATGCGTCTCGTGATCACCTGGCTCATCAACGCGCTTGCGCTGATCGCGCTGCCCTACATCTTCCGCTCGATCAACGTCGATTCGTTCACCACCGCGCTGCTCGTGGCGGTCGTGCTGGGCTTCATCAACACGCTGATCCGGCCGGTGCTCGTGATCCTGACGCTGCCGGTCACGCTGCTCACGCTGGGGCTCTTCATCTTCGTGATCAACGGACTCCTGTTCTGGGCCGTGGGGTCCTTCCTGCCCGGCTTCCATGTCGACGGTTTCTGGGCAGGCGTATTCGGCGCGATCGTCTACAGCATCATCTCGTGGGCGCTGTCGTCGGTGCTGATGCCGAAGAAGGGCTGACCGCCGGTCGCCGCATGTCAGACGTCAAGCGCAACTACAGTTTCGAATTCTTCCCGCCCAAGACGCCGGAGGGTGTGGCCAAGCTGCGCGCCGCGCGCGCCCAGCTGGCGCAACTGAAGCCGGCATTCTGTTCCGTCACGTTCGGCGCCGGCGGGTCCACGCGCGAAGGTACGCTGGCGGCAGTGCTCGAAATCCGCGACGACGGCATTCCCGCGGCGCCGCACCTGTCCTGCGTGGGCGGCACGCGCCAGTCGCTGCGCGACGTGCTGGCGCAGTACCGCGAGCACGGCATCCGCCACGTCGTCGCGCTGCGCGGCGACCTGCCGTCGGGCATGATGGAAGGCGGCGAGTTTCGCTACGCCAGCGATCTCGTGGCCTTCATCCGCAAGGAGACCGGCGACTGGTTCCACATCGACGTGGCCGCGTACCCCGAATACCACCCGCAGGCGCGCAGCCCGCAGGACGATCTCGAGCATTTCGCGAACAAGGTCGCGGCCGGCGCTGACTCGGCGATCACGCAGTATTTCTACAACATCGACGCGTATTGGTCGTTCGTCGATGCGTGCCGCGCGCGCGGCCTCGACCTGCCGATCGTGCCGGGCATCATGCCCATTGCCAGCTCGAGCCGCCTCGCGCGGTTCTCCGACAGTTGTGGTGCCGAGATCCCGCGCTGGATCCGGCGCAAGCTCGAAAGCTACGGCGACGACACTGCGTCGGTGCGCGCCTTCGGCCTCGACGTGGTCACCGACCTCTGCGGCGAGCTGATCGAGGGCGGCGCGCCCGGACTGCACTTCTACACGCTCAATTCCGCGTCGCTCACCACCACCATCTGGCAGCGGCTGGGGCTCTAGCGAATCGCTAGGACCCGCGCGCCCACGACGCGAGTTCCACCGTCATGTTCTGCGCGCGGATCTCGATGGCCTCGCGGCCGTCGCCGCGTTCGCGGTAGGTCGCGTACTTGGTCTCGCGCACCATCGCGCCGACCGCGGGCGCGTACCACGTCAGGTAGTTGCACTGGAACGGCCAGCGGAACGGGTTGTTGTCGTCGACGCTCATGATCGTGCGCAGCAGCACGGCGTCAAAGTCGCCGGCAGGCGTGGTCACCTTCTCGAAGCCGCCGACGCGCACGAAGCGGTTGATCTGCGGCCGCTGGCCGTTCAGCGGACTGACGGTATTCTTCATGTTCTGCGTCCACGTCTCGCCGAAGGTCAGCGGAAAGCGAAAGCGCTCCAGCGGCGGCGTGAATTCGCGTGTCTCGTCGTTGTTGAACACGGCGCCGGAGGCCACGACGCCGGGCGCGAGCAGACGCTCGATCCGCACGGTGTTGATCGTTTCGCCGAGCAGCGTGACGCGCACCTCGATGGCGCCGGCAGCGACGCTCATCACTTCATGCGTTTCCGTCCAGGTCACGGGCACTCGGAAGCCGTCGCGCGCGTTGTAGGTCCAGCGGTCGCCCACGCGCGGCGTCGGCGCCGGCACCGGCGCGCCAGCGGTGCCGCCGACACTTACGCATCCGGACAGCGCGGTCGCGGAGATCGCGCCGAGAAATGTTCGACGATCCATCAGGCCTCCCTGGCGTTCAATGGCGATGCCGTCACGCGCCCACGCGCAGTCCGATCACGCCGGTGACGATGAGCACGATGCTGGCGATCTGCATCGTCGTGAGCGCTTCGCGGAACCAGTACACGCCGATCAGCGCGATTGCAGTGGTGCCTACGCCCGACCAGATGGCATAGGACACGCTGACGTCGATCTTCTTGACCGCCACCGTCATCAGTGTGAACGAACCCGCGTAGAAGACGAAGATCAGCACCGATGGCAGCGTGCGCGAGAAGCCCTCGGACAGCTTCATCGAGATGGTGCCGGCGATCTCGAGCGCGATCGCGCCGGCGAGGCATAACCAGTGCAGCATGTCGATCTCCCGGTGGGTGGGGATGAGCGCGGTTCAAGGCTCGACGATCTCGAGCTCGACGTCGTCGAGCCACG
>JANNYI010000309.1:0-5537 GCA_031410015.1 Betaproteobacteria bacterium
AATGGCCGAGGCGGTATGCGCATGCTTCAACCACCGCGCGCCGAGCGGACGCGCTTCCGCCGCGGGATCCACCCCACCGGGCAGGCTGTCCGCCGCACGCAGCGCGAGCCAGTGCACAAGCCACGCCAGCGGCCAGACCAGCGCGCCCCACGCCAACAGCGTGGTGTGCATCCGCTGCCAGTCGTGGATGCCCACCAGCAGCATCGCGGGCAGCAGCGCCGCACCGAACCACGGCAGCCGCGACCAGCGCAGCCGGCGATGCACCAGCAGCGCCAGGACCACGGTGCCCGTCACGAACGCCAGCATCGCGTTGGGCAGCGATCGCGTCGACAATCCCTGCTCCAGTTCGCGCGCAGCGCCGCCATACCACCACAGCAATCCCCACAGCACCATGAACGGCACCGCCGCGCGCTCCAGCGACGACACGCGATCACGGAACCGGTCCGCGAGCCACGCCGTGACCAGCGCCGCGCCGGCGATCAGGGCCGCGCCCATGAAATTGGCGTTGAGAAACATCCGCTCGGATTCGCGCAGCAGGTCGCTCGCGAACGCGACGGCCGCGCCGAGTTGCAGCAGCAGCGCGAACGCCCGCGCAATGCCCTGCCGCTGCCGACAGCCGATCCAGTAGACGCCGGCGGCTTCCAGCGCCCACCACGCGGACGTCCAGCGCGCATCCACCGCATACGGGATGCCGATGGTCGCGAAGATGATCGCCAGTACCAGGAACGCGCGCCCGAGCAGCGCGAGTCCGGGCTCGCTGCGCCGCCACAGGGCGAACGCAAGCGCGGCATAGAACGCCGCCACCGCAAACGCGCTGATGGCGGCGCCATAGCGGAAGTCCTGCACCAGTCCGGTCTGCAGCGCAAAGCCGATCAGGGGGACGCCGAAGACGAGCAACCCATCCACCGGCGCCCTGGTCTGCAGCGGCGCGCGCGCGGCGTACAGCACCGCGATCGCGACGTAGAACAGGAAGAACAGCACGAGGAACGGCTCGACGGTCGCGAAGTACGCGGGCTGGTAATACCGATGCCCCCAGAAGAGGCCGAACATGAACGTGAACACGAAGCCCAGTACATTGAGCGCGCGCCAGCGCCGCATCCACGCGAGTGCGAAGATCGCCGCATTCAGCACCGCGAAGTAGCCGAACAGCATCACCGGCGACGGCGTTGACGTGGCCACGAGGAAGGGCGCGAGGAAGCCGCCGGCAATCGCGAGACCGGCCAGCGGTTGCGCGTTGGTGCGCACCGCCAGTCCCACCGTCACCACGGCAATCGCGACGAACAGCACGAAGGCCGCGGCGGGCGGCAGGACGTCGTAGAGGCGAAAGGCGGCATAGGTGGTGAGGTACAGGATGCCCGCGCCCGCACCGGCGAGCGATATCCCGTAGCCCGGGCGCGTAACTGCCAGCCGCATGCCGACGCCGATGAACGCGGCACCGGCCAGCGCCACGCCCGCGAGTTTCGCCTCGATCGGGATGGTGATCATTTCGGCGAAATAGCGCAGCAGGAATGCGACCCCGAAGAACAGCACGACGACGCCGACGCGGGTGAGGAGATTGCCGCCGGTGATCCATGCCCAGACGGGATTGGGCGCGGCGGACGGTGCCGTTGCGCGGCCGGAGGACGGCCCGGCGGCGGCGCGCACCGTTGCCGCAGGCGCCGTCGCGACCGGGGCGAAGGTGCCATCCGGCGTGCGCACGAAGCCGGTGCCCGGTTCGCCGGCACGGGCGGTCGCGGGAAGCGGTCCGGTCGCAGCGACCGCATCCTGCTGATCGCGCCTCAGTGCTGCCTCCACGGGAACCGCGGCCACGGGTGCAGCCACCGGTGGCGCGACCGCAGGATCGACAACGGGGCTCGCGTCGACCGTGGCCATGGCCGGCGGCGCGGCCGTGACCATGCCCGCCTCGATCCGGGCAAGCCGCGCTTCAATGGCCGTCAGGCGCTCCGCGAGCGCAAGCGGCGCAGCCGCGGACGGCGGCGCGGTGGCAACGGTGGGCGCCTTCCATGCGCTGGCGGCCGGCGGTGCGGGCGGAGGCGCAGGTGCCGCCGGTTGCGCCGGCGCAGCAGGTTGCGGCGGCACGGATGGCGCATCGAAACCCTGATGCACCGCGGCATTGCGTGCCTCGCGCGCCTGTAACTGTTTGCGCGAGCGCAGCGCCAGCGCGATGATCCACCCGGTGAACGCACCGGCGATGGCACCCTGCCAACCGGCCATGGCATAGCCCAAGATCGATCCGGCGATGATTCCTAGTGCGATGAGCATGGCAACGTCCTCAATGGGGGCAAGTGGCGGCGACGATCAGCGGCGGTCGCCGCGCATCGCGAGCACGCGCGTGTGCAGCGCTTCGGGCGTGGCCTCGGCCGGAGAAACGGGCGGGCCGGCAACGATCGCGATCCGCGAGAAGACGCCGCGCACGCGCTGCATCGCGCGGCCCTGATACGAGCGGCTGAAGAAGCTGCCCCACAGGCCGCGCAGCGCCATCGGCACCACCGGCACCGGCGTGTCCGCCAGCATCCTTTCGATGCCCGCGCGGAAGGGCCCCATCTCGCCGTTGTCGGTGAGCCGGCCTTCCGGAAAGATCGCCACGATCTCCCCATTGCGCAGCGCGGCGGCCGCGGTCGCGAATGCCGACGCCTTCAACGCCGCGTCCTCGCGCGCCGACGCCACCGGAATGGCGCGCAGCGTGCGAAACAGCCAGTTGAGCACCGGCACCTCGAAGATCCGGTGGTCCATGATGAAGCGCATCGGGCGGCGCACCGACGCGGCAATCACGATCGCATCGACGTAGCTCACGTGATTGCACACGACGATGCAGGGGCCTTCCTCGGGCACGTGCTCCAGCCCCTCCTCGGTCACGCGATACACCGTGTGGATCAGCAGCCAGGCCACGAACCGCATCAGGAACTCGGGCACGAGTCCGTAGATGTAGACCGCGACCACGGCGTTGAGGATGCCGGTGACGAGGAAGAGGCCGGGGATCGACACGCCCGCCCCCAGCAGCGCGATCGCAAGCCCCGCGGACGTGACCATGAAGATCGCGTTCAGGATGTTGTTGGCGGCGATGATCCGCGACCGGTGGGATGGCGCCGAGCGTTCCTGGATCAGCGCGTACAGCGGCACGATGTAGAAGCCGCCGAACAGGCCAATCAGGACGAGATCGGCCACCACCCGCCAGTGCGCCGGGACCGCCAGGAACGCGCCCACGCCCGCAAGACCGGAGGCGTGCATGCCGCGCGTGGCGAACCACAGGTCCACCGCGAACACGGTGAGGCCGATCGAGCCGAACGGCACCAGCCCCAGTTCCACCTTGTGCCCGGACAGGCGCTCGCAGAGCAAGGAACCCACGCCGATGCCCACCGAGAACAGCGCGAGCAGCAGCGTGACCACGTGCTCGTCGCCGCCAAGCACGTTCTTGGCGAAATTGGGAAACTGCGTGAGCAGCGTCGCGCCGTAGAACCAGAACCACGAGATCCCGAGCATCGACAGCCACACGACGCGATTGCCGTAGGCGAAGCGCAGGTTGCGCCACGACTCGGTGAACGGATTCCAGTTGATCGCAAGGTCCGGCGCCGGGGCCGGCGTCACCGGAATCGCGCGGCTCACCAGCCACCCGGCCACGGCCACGACGACTGCGGCGCCACCGGCCAGCACGGCGCCGTTGGGCTCGATGGCCACCAGCAAGCCGCCCGCAATCGTGCCCAGCAGGATCGCGACGAACGTGCCCATCTCCACCAGGCCATTGCCGCCGATCAGTTCGCGCGGCGCCAGCGTCTGCGGCAGGATCGCGTACTTGACGGGACCGAAGAGCGTGGAGTGCACGCCCATGAGGCCGAGCGCCAGGAACAGCAGCGTGAGGTTGCGCTGCCAGAACCCCGCCAGGCCGATCAGCATGATCGCGATCTCGAGGACCTTGATGTAGCGGATGAGGCGCGACTTCTCGTACTTGTCGGCGAGCTGCCCGGCCGTGGCCGACAGCAGCACGAACGGCAGGATGAAGATGCCGGCGGCGAGATTGACCAGCGTGTTGGAATCGATCGTCGAGAGCGCGGCGGCCTGGTAGGCCACGAAGATCACCAGCGCGTTCTTGTAGATGTTGTCGTTGCCAGCACCCAGGAACTGGGTCCAGAAGAACGGCGCGAAGCGGCGTTGCCGCAACAGGTCGAACTGGCCCTGCGAGGCGGGTTGGATGCTCATGTCGACCGGCGCTCCAGGTCCGCCAGGTAGTCGAGCACGGAGGACAAGGCCGCGCGCACCGCAGGCGGATCGGTGCGGTACCAGACCTCCTTGCCGATTTTTTCCGCGCGCAGCACGCCGGCCTCGCGCAACACCTTGAGATGGTGCGCCACCGCGGACCGCGACAGCGTCGAAGCAGCGACGATCTGCCCGATGGACAGGCGCTCGCCCGGCTCGAACATCAGCACGATCCGCTGGCGGTGTTCCTCGCCCAGCGCCTCGAACATGCCGGCGGTGCGCCGCCAGGCACGGGGAATGGAACGGGCATAGCTCGGACGCATCGCGGCTCCCTCAATAAAACTACATGACTAGTTTTATAGTTATGTATCGGCGCGCCGTCAAGTGCCACCGGCCGGGCAGCCGACGAACGGCGGCGCAACTGCTCGGGGCCAGGCGGCCCGCGCCGCCTGCGAGTCCGGCGTTTGCTAACATGCGTGGCCACCACGATCCCGCCGCCATGCACACCTACCTCGACTTCATGCGCCACGTGCGCGACCACGGCCACCGCAAGGACGACCGCACCGGCACCGGCACGCTCTCGGTGTTCGGCCACCAGATGCGCTTCGACCTGGCGCGCGGATTTCCGCTGGTGACCACCAAGCGCGTGCACACCAAATCGATCGTGCACGAGTTGCTGTGGTTTCTGCAAGGCGACACCAACATCGCCTACCTCAAGGCCAACGGCGTGAGCATCTGGGACGAGTGGGCCGATGCCAATGGCGACCTGGGCCCGGTCTACGGCGCGCAATGGCGCTCATGGCCCACGCCGGACGGGAAGCGCATCGACCAGCTGGCGGCGGTGGTCGCGGAAATCCGCCGCAATCCGGATTCGAGGCGGTTGATCGTTTCGGCCTGGAACGTGGGCGAGATCCCGCGCATGAAGCTGCCACCGTGCCACGCGTTCTTCCAGTTCTACGTGGCGGAGGGCCGGCTGTCGTGCCAGCTCTACCAGCGCAGCGCCGACATCTTCCTCGGTGTCCCCTTCAACATCGCCTCCTACGCGCTGCTGACGCACATGGTGGCGCAGCAGTGCGACCTGGCGGCCGGAGACTTCGTCTGGGTGGGCGGCGATTGCCACCTCTACCTCAATCATCTCGAGCAGGTGGACACGCAGCTGTCGCGTACGCCCTACCCGCTGCCGCGGCTGGTGATCAAGCGCCGCCCGGCAACGCTCTTCGATTACACCTACGACGATTTCGAGTTCGCCGACTACCAA
This sequence comes from Betaproteobacteria bacterium, assembly GCA_031410015.1. Classification (GTDB taxonomy): domain Bacteria; phylum Pseudomonadota; class Gammaproteobacteria; order Burkholderiales; family Casimicrobiaceae; genus VBCG01. Next base: position 5,450 of record JANNYI010000309.1, read on the forward strand.
CACCACCCTGCCCTGAAGGCGCCGGTGGCGGTATAGACGCGGCTGCCGTCCCCCTTGCGCGACGGCAGCGGCGCCGGCCAGGCAACGG
>JANNYI010000310.1:0-11315 GCA_031410015.1 Betaproteobacteria bacterium
CTTCAGGTGCCCGGTGAGCGGGTCGAAGATCTGCAGCGACTCGACCTCGTCGTCGAAGAGCGAAACGCGGATCGCGTTTTCCGCGTTTTCCGCCGGAAAGATGTCGAGCACCTCGCCGCGCACGCGGAACACGCCGCGCTTGAACTCGACGTCGTTGCGCGTGTACTGCATTTCGGTCAGGCGCTTGATCGCGTCGCGCTGCGACATCTTCTCGCCCTGCTTCAGGTGCAGGATCATGCTGTGGTACTCGGACGGGTCGCCGATGCCGTAGATGGCCGACACCGTGGCCACGATGATGCAATCGGGACGCTCGAGGATGGCCTTGGTGGCCGAGAGCCGCATCTGCTCGATGTGCTCGTTGATCGACGAATCCTTCTCGATGTAGAGGTCGCGCGAGGGGACGTAGGCCTCGGGCTGGTAGTAGTCGTAGTAGGAAACGAAGTATTCGACCGCGTTGTTGGGAAAGAACTCGCGGAACTCGGAGTAGAGCTGCGCGGCCAGTGTCTTGTTGGGCGCGATGACCATCGCGGGCCGGCCGGTGCGGGCGATGACGTTGGCGGCCGTGAAGGTCTTGCCCGACCCGGTGACGCCCAGCAGCGTCTGGAACGACAGCCCGTCGTTGAGACCCTCGATCAGCTTCTCGATGGCCTGCGGCTGGTCGCCGGCCGGGGAGAACGGCTGGTGCAGCTCGTAGGGACTGCCGGGATAGGTGATGACCATGAGATTGGGGCCGGACGCGTCAATCGACTATTGTAAATCGAACGGACGTTCGATGGCTAGGAGTAAGTCCCCATAGGCGAGCCTGTAGGCGAGCCCGTAGGCGAGGCTTCAGCCTCGCGGCCGATGGCGCTGCGGTGAACCCGCGAGGCTGAAGCCTCGCCTACAGCCTCGCGGGCGATGGCGCGACGGCGAACCTGCGAGGCTGAAGCCTCGCCTACGGATTTACGCATTGCTATGCCGCCACGCCGAACTGCAGCGCCGCCAGCCGCGCGTACAGCGGATTGGTCTGTGTCAGCGCGTCGTGGGTTCCCGTGGCGATCAACCTGCCGCCATCGATGACGGCGATGCGGTCGGAATGGCGGATGGTGGCCAGCCGGTGCGCAATGATGATCACCGTGCGGCCCGTCATCAGTCGTTCCAGCGCCAGCTGCACCATCCGCTCGCTTTCGGCATCGAGCGCACTGGTGGCCTCGTCGAGCAGCAGGATCGGCCGGTCGGCAAGGATGGCGCGCGCGATCGCCAGGCGCTGCCGCTGGCCGCCGGACAGGCGCACGCCGCGCTCGCCCAGGAAACTGTCGTAGCGATCGGGCAGCCTGTCGATGAATTCGGTGGCGTACGCTGCGTCGCAAGCCGCCCGCACCTCGTCGTCCGTGGCCCCGGGGCGACCGTAGCGCACGTTCTCCGCCACGCTGGCCGCAAAGATCACCGGGTCCTGCGGGACGAGCGCCATGCGCGTACGCAACGCTTCCGGGTCGACGAGCCGCGCATCGATGCCGTCGACACTCACCGTGCCGGACTGCGGGTCGTAGAAGCGCAGCAGCAACTGGAACACCGTGGTCTTGCCCGCGCCGGAGGGCCCGACCAGCGCAACCTTTTCACCCGCGGCGACGTCCAGCGAAAAACCATGCAACGCCGCCGTATCCGGGCGTGACGGATAGTTGAAGGTGACGTCCGCGAGGCTGACGATGCCGCGCGACGGCGTGGGCAACGGCACCGGGTGCGCCGGGGCGCGGATCGCCGGCTCGATGGCCAGCAGCTCGAACAGGCGCTCGGTGGCGCCCGCCGCGCGCTGCAGGTCGCCCATCACCTCGCTGATCGTGCCGGCGGCGCCCGCCACCACCACCGCGTAGAAGACGAAGGCTGACAGCTGTCCCGCCGTGATGCGGCCCGCGACGACATCGTGGCCGCCGATCCACAGGATCACGCCCACGGAGCCGAACACCAGCAGGATCACCGCCGCCACCAGCATCGAGCGCTGCCGGATCCGCTGCAGCGCGGTGCCGAAGGCCTGCTCCACGCGGGTGCCGAACTGCCGGCGATCCTCCGCTTCGTGGCCATAGGCCTGCACGGTGCGGATTTCGTGCAGCGCCTCGTCGACATAGGCGCCGACCTCGCCGACGCGATCCTGCGTGCTGCGCGAGAGCTTGCGCACGCGGCGCCCGAAGAAAATGATCGGCACCAGCACCACCGGCACTCCAACCAGTACCAGCAGCGTGAGCTTGGCGCTGGTCAGTGCCAGCATCACGAGCCCGCCGGTCATCAGCAGCGCATTGCGGATGGCCATCGACGCGCTGGAGCCGATCACCGTTTCCAGCATCGTCGTGTCGTTGGTGAGTCGCGAGATCACCTCGCCGGTGCGCATCACCTCGAAATAGCCGGGCGGCAGGCGCAGCAGATGGTCGAAGACCGCGCGGCGCAGGTCGGCGGTGACGCGCTCGCCGATCCACGACACGAAATAAAAACGCGCATAGGTGGCAAACGCCATCACCACGATCACACCCAGCATGAATGCCAGCGTGCGGTCGAGCTCCGGGCCGCTGCCCGAGGCGAAGCCGCGATCGATCACGAACTTGAGACCCTGGCCGATCGTGAGGACCGCGCCGGCGGCGAACACCAGCGCAATGCCCGCGAAGACCACCTGCCGCCGATAGGGCTGCACGAAGCGCCAGACGCGCGCGAGCATCCGCAGTGCAGTAAGCGGCGGCAGTTTCGGCGGTGCGGGAAGCGTGGGGTTCTCGGGCGATGCCATCGGCGTCCTGGCTTGCAGTCAACCGCGCGAGCGGAACAATTGCGTGGGGAGGGGTTGCACGTTAGCCTTGGGCAAGCCGGCTGTCGAGTCGACGTCCATCAATCACGGAGCCACCCATGCCACTGTCCCTGCCCGCCCTTGCCACCCTGCTTGCCCTGCTCTGGTACGTGATCGTGTCGATGAAGGTGGGGCGCATGCGCGGCAAATACAAGATCGCCGCGCCCGCGATGGCGGGGCATCCCGACTTCGAGCGGGCCGTTCGGGTCCAGATGAACGAGCTGGAGCAGCTGGTGGCCTTCCTGCCCGCGATGTGGATTTTCGCGTGGTTCGGCAATCCGCGCTGGGCCGCTCTGGCCGGCTTCGTCTACATTGTCGGCCGCATCATCTACGCCATGGGCTACTGGAAGGCGGCGGAGAAGCGCAACATCGGCTTCGGCATCTCATTCGTCACGTGGGCGGTGGTCTGGGTGGCGGCGCTCGTCAGCGTCGCGCGGTGGCTCGATTTCGCTTGAGCGCAGCCCGCGCCGGGGCGGGTCCGGCGGTGGCGTAAAATGCCGGTTTCCTCCCGCCCGAAACCGCCATGAACGCGCCCCTGCCCGCCTCGCTGCTCACCGCCGTCGAACTTGCCCCCCGCGACCCGATCCTCGGCGTCACCGACGCGTTCATCGCCGACACCAATCCGGCCAAGGTGAACCTCGGCGTTGGCGTGTACTTCGACGAGAACGGCAAGCTGCCACTGCTGGCCTGCGTCAAGCAGGCCGAACGCGAGCTGACCGACAAGGGCGCACCGCGCGGCTACCTGCCCATCGACGGCCTCGCCGCCTACGACAAGGCGGTGCAGGGCCTGCTGTTCGGGGTCGACAGCGAAACCGTCAAGTCGGGCCGCGCCGTCACCGTGCAGGCGCTGGGCGGCACCGGTGGCCTCAAGGTGGGCGCCGACTTCCTGCGCCGCTTCGCGCCCAACGCGCAGGTGTGGATCAGCAGTCCCAGCTGGGAAAATCACCGCGCGCTGTTCGAGGGCGCCGGGTTCACCGTCAACAATTACGCGTACTACGATCCCGCCACGCAGGGCCTCGACTTCGCGGGGATGCTCGCAGCGCTCGAAAAGATCCCCGCCGGCGGCATCGTGGTGCTGCACGCGTGCTGTCACAATCCCACCGGGGCCGACCCCACCGCCGACCAGTGGACCCGCATCATCGAGGTGGTTCGCGCGCGCGGGCTGGTGCCCTTCCTCGACATCGCCTACCAGGGCTTCGGCGATTCCATCGATGCCGACGGCGCGGTCGTGCGCAACTTTGCGGCGACGCCGGGCCCGCTCTTCGTGTCGAGCTCGTTCTCGAAGTCGTTTTCACTTTACGGCGAGCGCGTCGGCGCCTTGTCGGTGGCCACCGCCGACAAGGACGAGGCCGCGCGCGTGCTGTCGCAGTTGAAGCGCGTGGTGCGCGCCAACTATTCGAATCCGCCGACCCACGGCGGCCAGATCGTGACCGCCGTGCTCAACACGCCCGAGTTGCGCGCGCTGTGGGAGGCCGAACTGGCCACGATGCGCGACCGCATCAAGCTGATGCGCGCCACGCTGGTGGAGCGCCTGCACGAGCGCATGCCCGGCAAGGACTTCAAATACATGCTGCGGCAGCGGGGCATGTTCTCGTATTCCGGACTCACGCAGGCTCAGGTGCTGCGCCTGCGCAGCGAATTCTCGATCTACGCCGTCGACACGGGCCGCATCTGCGTGGCCGCGCTCAATGCGAAGAACGTCGACTACGTGGCCGACGCCATCGCCAAGGTCTCGGGCTGATCCGGAGCGTGCTGGCGCGATTCAAGCTGATGTTAAGCAAGGGATTTTGACGAAACCGGGAATTGCGCTATAATTGCAATCTTCCTACGCGGGAATAGCTCAGTTGGTAGAGCGCAACCTTGCCAAGGTTGAGGTCGGGAGTTCGAGACTCCTTTCCCGCTCCAAACAAGCCGAAGGGAGAGCTTTTTACGAGGCTCTCCCTTTTGTTTAGGTGCCGCGCGCGACGCCGGCACCCAAGTCCACACCCAAAGGCGGGGTGGCAGAGTGGTCATGCAGCGGCCTGCAAAGCCGTGTACGCCGGTTCGATTCCGACCCCCGCCTCCAATGCCGTTCGGTTTGCTCGATTGGTCGCGACGATGCCCGGGCGGATCTGCGCGCCAGCTTCAGCGCGCAAACACGCCGGGAAAGATCCACAGCAGCACCACGGTCATCGTCACGTAGCGCGCAAACTTGCCGATCGCCATGTAGAGGACACACGGCCAGAACGGAAGCCGCAGCCAACCTGCCACGGCGCACAGCGGGTCCCCCACGATCGGCAGCCAGGACAGCAGGCAGGCCTTGGGACCGAAGCGCTCCAGCCAGGCAAGCGCGCGTGAATGCGCACGATTGTGCTTATGGGTGAGCCGCTCATACGCCAGCTCCGCGCCGTAGCCCATCCACCAGCTGATCGCGCCGCCGATCGTGTTGCCGATCGTGGCAACGACGACGGCCGGCCAGAACAATTCCGGGTTCAGCTTGACGAGGCCAAAGAGCGCCGGCTCGGATCCCACGGGCAGCAGCGTGGCCGAAATCAGCGCAACGACGAACAGCGTGGACAGCCCGTATTGCGGCAATGCCAGTGCTTCCAATAGCGGCGTAAGCCATGCATCCATCGCCGCATGATACGAGGGCCCGGCAATTTCGGCATGCTGCATGGCGGGACAGTCGCCGTGCAGCATGCATGCACGGCCGCGCGATCGCTCGCCTCGGCAGCAGGTCGCGACCGTGGGCGAGCCCAACCGTCGCCTTGACCCACGTCAACGCGGAAGATCAGGCGACGAGCACACTTCATGCTGGAGGTGCATCACATGCTGACACGTCGTAGATTTCTCGAAGGCAGCGCAGCGGTCACCGCAACAGCAATCCTCGGCGGCGCGCCTGCCTATGCCCAGACGCCGCGCTTCGAGACCCCGCTGCCGATCCCCCAACTGCGCGACGCGCGGGTACTGCACGGCGCCATCGCGCTTGTCGCGGCGCCAGGTCGGCATGCGTTCCTGCCGGGCCAGCCGACGGCGACGTACGGATTTTCCGCGCCTTATCTCGGTCCCGTGCTTCGTTTGCAGAAGGGAGACGAGGTTGAGATCGCCGTCGAGAACAAGCTCGATCGCGTAACGACCGCGCATTGGCACGGCGTGCTGGTTCCTGCCGCCATGGACGGCGGCCCTCATGCCTCCATCAAGCCGGGCAGCACATGGCGTCCGGTGCTGAAGATCGACCAGCCCGAGGCCACCGCGTGGTACCACGCGCACCCGCACTACGACACGGGCCGCCAGGTCTACATGGGGCTGGCGGGCATGGTGATCATCGAGGACGGTACCGGCGAACGGTTGGGCCTGCCGCGCAACTACGGCGTGGACGACCTGCCGCTCATCCTGCAGGACCGGCGTTTCGATCGCAGCGGCGCACTGGTCTACGCCGCGGCCGGACCATCGCTGATGACGGGCATGCGCGGCGGTACACTGATCGTCAATGGCGTATTCGCGCCCGTGGCCAAGGTTCCGTCCGGCATGGTGCGCCTGCGGATCCTCAACGGCGCCAACGCCCGCAACTTCGACCTGCGCTTTGCCGACGACCGGACCTTTCACGTGATCGCGTCGGACGGCGGTTACCTTGCCGCGCCGGTGGCGATGAAGGCGCTGACTGTCGCACCCAGCGAGCGTTTCGAGATCCTGGTGGACTTCTCCAACGGCAAGCCGGTCGTCCTTGAAACCGCGCCCGACGGCGGCATGATGCCGGGGATGGGCGGCGGGATGATGCGGGGCATGCCCGGCGTGGCGGACGGCAGCGCGGGAAGCCTGATGCGATTCGAGGTCGATCCGACGAAGCCGGCGTCAGGCTACGCCATCCCCAGGGTGCTCGTGGCACTTGCTGCACCCGATCCGGGCCGCGCCACCCGCCAACGCCGGATCTCGCTCGACATGGGGCCCATGATGATGGGCGGCGGCATGGGGATGGGCGGCCCCATGGGCCAGCCGTTCGGAATCAACGGGCGGCCATACGGAGTGCAGCGGATCGACTTCGAGCCGACGCTGGGTTCCACCGAAATCTGGGAGATCACGCCCAACACGATGGCACACCCATTCCACGTGCATGGCGTCACGTTCCGTGTGCTGTCGATCGGCGGCAAGGCGCCGGCGCCGCATCTGGCCGGCGGCAAGGACACGATCCTGCTCGACCAGCCGGGTCAGGTGCTGATGACCTTTACGCAGGCGGCCACGCGCGAGTACCCGTTCATGTTCCATTGCCACATCCTGGAACATGAGGACGGCGGCATGATGGGGCAGTACGCGACGGCGTGATGCGGAAGGTCAGCGCGCAGGCGCCGGAATGGCCGTCGGATAGACCACGATCCTGCCACCCACGTCCTTGATCAGCCGCTTGAATTCGGGTGAATCGGCGATGATCACGCCAGCGGCTGCACGCAGGCGATCAACGGCCTCCGGCGCCAGCACGAACGATGTCGGTTGTTGGTTGAGGAAGGCCCGCTCGGCCACGTCCTTCAACCGGGGAAATGACACGTCAATGGCATAGATTTCGGCATCCGGTGCGTTCATCAATCCCGCCAGCGCAGGATCCTTGTTCAGCTTCATCACGTCCGCATTGCGCACGCGACGCATCGTGTTCCACCGTGCCTCCATGTCCTTCAATTGCTCGGTGGCCTCGTAGGAGTACCGGTCGATCGGCACGCCGCTGGCCTTCAGCAGGATCTCGATGCTGCCCGGCGGCGACTCGGAGCGATCCCAATCCGTTGGTGGCGACGATAGCGAATTGACGATGAAGACGATGATCCGGCGTGCGCTGTCGAATTGCGTTGGAATGCCCTCGCTGTGCAGGGCCTGCATGATCTCCAGTGTATCCAGCACGCCGCGCATGCCGACGTTGTCGGACACTCCACCGTCGACCAGATGAATGAATGGCCGATTGACGCCGTCGCCATACTCCTGCAACGCCTTGAGCGAACGCGTCGCGCGGGCCGCCGGCCGCGGCGGATCATCGGTGTCGAGGAATTTAGCGACCCATGCGGGCATCGTGGGGCCGCAGGTACCGCCGAAGCTGTTGAGCGTGACCGGCGACAGCACCACAGGCACCGCCGACGATGCCGACGCGGCGCGCGACAAGCGCACGCCGTTGAGATTGGAGCACATCACGTCGAAGTAGTCCTGCGAGAACACCATCCGGGCACCGGTCGAAATGTCCGTGGCGGACGCGAGGATCAGCGGCCCCTTGCCGCGATTGAGATCGCCGAACGTGGCGCCGTTAAACAATATCTCGTCGTAGAACTCGGCCGCCAGTTCGGACCGGCCCCACGCGGTGGACCCGAGTTTGCCCCAATTGGATGGACTGAAGGAACGCGAAACGATTTCACCCTGTACGTCGCGCTTGAGGAAACGCTTGTCGTAGTCGTCGAAGAGCTTTTCACCGTAGAGGCCGTAGGCCAGTGCCGTGAAGCTGCCGCCCGACACGCCGGTGATGACGTCGATTTCGTCGATCAGCCGGACCTTGTTGCCCTTCGGTCCGATGATCTCGGTGCGGCGCATGAACTCGAGCACGCCGTATGAGAAAGCGGCTGCACGCGTGCCGCCGCCCGAGAACGCAAGAACCACCAGGTTTTGCTTGTCCTCAACCTGCTTCTGGCGCGTCGCAAAGCGGTAGCCGACCTTGGCGTCGGCCTTGGCGATCGGTTCGTTGACCGGGCGCACGGCTGTGGCGCAACCGCCCAGCAGCAACAGCAGCGCAACAATGGTAAGCGTAGATAGCGACAGGCGGATCATGGTTTTCCACTGGCAGACGGGCAGCCCGCATTCTATCGAATGATTCGCGGCCGGGCGACCGCCGGGCGGTGGGACACACCAGGACTGGACGGAACGGGACGGCGGGCCCGGCCCAGCTACACCACCAACTCGCGATACGCGTGCCAGGTGGCATGCCCGATCACCGGCACCGTCACGATCAACCCGACAAACCACAGCGCAAAGCCGAGGCCGACCAGCACCACGATGAGGAGCCCCCAGACGATCATCGCAGGCACGTTGGCCAGGACGGCCTTGAGGCTGGTCAGCACCGCGACGATGCCGTCGGTGTTGCGATCCATCATCATCGGCACCGACACCACGCTGATCGCGAACACCAGGATCGCGAAGAAGCCGCCGACGCACAGGTAGACCAGCAGGAATTCGAGGTTGTCGACCGCGAAGATGCGTCCAGAGAAATCCTTCATGTCGGGGACATCCTGCGTGAAGAACAACGCGAAGACGATGAGCGACGCCCGCGCCCAGACCAGCAGGATCACGCCCAGCACCAACGCGAAGAGGCCGATGGCGCTCTTGTTGCCGGCCCAGGCGTCGAGCGTGGGCGCGAGCCACGGCGGTTCCCCCCGCTCGTCGCGGCGCGACAGCGCATACAGGCCGATGGCGAAGAAGGGTCCCACGAGAAAGAACCCGGTGACCAGCGCCGATACATACTGGTAGGCATGCCGGAACACGAGATAGATCAGGAAGCCCATCGTGGCGAAGCAGGCGCCGTAGAAGGCGCTGGGCAGCGGATGGGCGCGGAAGTCGCGCCAGCCGGCGGCCAGCCAGCGTAATGGCGCCGTGGCCCCGACCACACGCACCTCGGGTATCGTGGACTGCTGAACGTCGGCTTCCGTCATGCGCCCTTCCCCATTGCCGTCTCGGCGCGGCATCCTCCGGTTCAATTGTACCGGCGCGACGGCGGCAGGGCGCCGGTAATGTGGCCGTTGCCTGACACGACTAAGAGCTAAGCCGTAATCCCGGCAGGCGCACAGGCGCCGCACGATAAGGTGCTTCCGGGGGCGCGCGCCCGCAGGTCCCGGACCCGAAATGGAGTGACATGCACCAGACGCCGCACAGCCGTGATTCATGGCCTGAATTGCGCCTCACGGCAACCGTGCTGCTGGCGGTCGCGCTGGTGGTTGGCACGCCGGCGTGGGCCGCAACCCCGCAGGAAGCGCTCGATCAAGCCATCCGTATCCGCTTTCCCGCGCTGCTGGTCGAGCATCCCGACGCGCCGTCGCTGTCGCTCGAGTGGCTCGATGCCAACTGGCAGGACGAATTCGTTCCGATGGCGCTGGAGATCGTGCGCTTCATCCCGCAGCGCTCGACCGGGCAGGCATTGCTGGCGATGGTCGCGCGCAAGACCGGCGCGAAGGAGCCCGGCAACGACTGGACCGCATGGATGCGCTGGCAATGGGCGCGCCCGGCCCCGCCACCTTCGTTTGCAGCATTCAAGGCGTCGCTCTACTCCAATCTCGATCCACGTTTCGAGAAATATTTCTCGCCGGGATTTCCGGCACTGATCCGGCTGGATGAAATCGTCTGGGGCGGGGTCCTGCAGGACGGCATTCCGCCACTGCGCAGTCCGAAGATGCTGGCGGCGCGCGACGCGGGCTACCTCGCCGCCACCGACGTGGTCTTCGGCATCGAGATCAACGGCGACGCGCGCGCCTATCCGAAGCGCATCCTGGCCTGGCATGAAATGTTCGTCGATCGCGTCGGCAACGTCGATGTTGCCGGCGTCTACTGCACGCTTTGCGGCGCCGTGATCGTCTACGAAACGGTAGTGGAGGGTCGCGCGCACGCGCTGGGCACCAGCGGCTTTCTCTACCGCTCGAACAAGCTCATGTACGACGCCGCGACCCAGTCGCTGTGGAACACGCTGGAAGGACGGCCAGTGGTGGGGCCGCTGGCGGGCAAGGACATCTCGCTGCCCACCCGCGAGGTCGTCACCACCACGTGGGGCGACTGGCGGCGCCGGCATCCGCGCACCACGGTGCTGTCGCTTGACACCGGCCACCGTCGCGACTACGACGAGGGCGAGGCGTATCGCCTCTATTTCGCCACGGACGCACTGATGTTCCCGGTTCCGGGTGACGACACGCGACTGCGCAACAAGCAGGAGGTGCTGATTCCGCGCTTCGGCAAGCCCGGCGAACGTCCGCTGGCCATCAGCTCCGAGTTCCTGCGCAAGACTCCCGTCTGGCACGGCCGCTACGGTGGTCGCGACTTCGTGGTCCTGACCGACCACAGCGGTGCCCACCGCATCTATGCGTTGAGTGGCGGGCAGCGGGTACGCCGCTGGGACGGCGATGCGGCGGTCACGGACGGCAGCGGCGTGGTCTGGGCGCTGACCGAAACGGCACTGGTCAGCGGTGACCGGCGGTTACCGCGGCTGTCGTCCCACAACACGTTCTGGTTCGGCTGGCGCGCCGCGCACCCCGACACCGAGTTGGTGGCCTTCGAAGGAACGGCGCGTTGAGCCGCGCACGGCGGCAGGCGGGATCACACGGCGCCGGTGTATTCGCCGCGCGCCGGATAGTCCTTGGCGATCGCAAAGTCGATCGACCCAAGCAACTCGTCGAAGTGCGGACGCGCGAACGGCATGGTCTGGACCGCAGCGTAGTACAGCGTGGTGTCGGGCCGCACCAGGAAGAGCCCGGGCTCGGCGAACATGCCCGGCTCTTCGATGCCGATCGACGTCAAGCCGCGCGAG
>JANNYI010000311.1:0-4439 GCA_031410015.1 Betaproteobacteria bacterium
CCGCCGCTCGTGGTCGCGCCGGCACGTGCTGATCATGCTGCCCGGCGCCCTGGTGGGCATCGCGCTGGGAGCGCTTGCGTTCGGCAGCCTGCCGGTCAACGTGATCCGGGCGTTGCTGGGCGTGATCAGCGTCACCTTCGCGCTCAACCAGTGGCTGCGCCTGACCGAGCGCATCGCACGGGGCATTGCCGGCGCGCGTGCAGCGCCGGGCCGCGTTGCCGGCGCTTTCTGGGGCGCGGTATCCGGCTTCACCAGCACGCTTGCGCATGCCGGCGGGCCGCCGTTTGCGATCTACATGCTGGCCCAGAAGATCGACAAGACGCTCTTCGTCGGCACCTCTGCCGTATTTTTCCTGATCGTCAATTACGTGAAACTGGTGCCCTACTATTTTCTCGGCCAGCTCAACTTCGGCAACCTGGCCACTGCGCTCCTGTTCGCCCCGCTGGCGCCACTCGGCATCTGGATGGGCGTCCGGTTGCATCGCCGGATGTCGCAGCGCCTGTTCCTCAACCTGAGCTACAGCCTGCTGCTGGTCACCGGGTTGAAGCTTTTGTACGACGCCGCGGCGTACTGACGCGGCACCTGTCGCCGGGCGACGACAGGTGCGCTATGATGGCCGCTCACTGGCCCCTCCTGTCCCGATGAAACAGACGTTCCTGGATTTCGAGCAGCCGATCGCCGAACTGCAGCAGAAGATCGAAGAGCTGCGCTTCGTGCACGACGACTCGGCTGTCGACATTTCCGACGAAATCTCGCGGCTCACCAAGAAAAGCCAGCAACTTGCCAAGGAAATCTACGGCAAGCTGTCGGCATGGCAGATCGCGCAGGTGGCGCGGCACCCGCAGCGCCCCTACACGCTCGACTACGTGGCCGGCATGTTCAGTGACTTCCGCGAACTGCACGGCGATCGCACCTATGCGGACGACCCTGCCATCGTCGGCGGCATCGCGCGCTTCAACGGCCAGCCTTGCATGGTGATCGGCCACCAGAAGGGGCGCGACACCAAGGAAAAGATCCACCGCAACTTCGGCATGCCGCGGCCGGAAGGCTATCGCAAGGCGCTGCGACTCATGAAGCTCGCGGAGAAATTCGGGCTGCCGCTCTTCACGTTCATCGATACGCCAGGCGCGTATCCGGGCATTGGCGCCGAGGAACGCGGCCAGTCGGAAGCCATCGGCCGCAACCTGTACGAGCTGGCCGGGCTGCGCGTGCCGGTGCTCGTCACCGTGGTCGGCGAAGGCGGCTCGGGCGGCGCGCTGGCCATCGCGATCGGCGACGTGACGCTCATGCTGCAGTATTCGACGTATTCGGTCATCTCGCCCGAAGGCTGCGCGTCGATCCTGTGGAAGTCCGCCGACCACGCGGAGGAAGCGGCCGAAATCCTCGGGATCACCGCGCCGCGGCTGAAGCAGCTGGGCCTGATCGACAAGGTGATCACCGAGCCGTTGGGTGGCGCCCACCGCGATCATGGCGCGATGATGGTCACGCTCAAGAAAGCGCTGACCGAGGCGCTGCGCCAATTGCAGGAGCTGCCGCTCGACACGCTGCTCGAGCAGCGCGAGGACAAGATCCTCGCGTACGGCAAGTACAAGGAGATCGCCGCCGGTTGACCCGCAGCACGCGGCCGGCGACGACGCTCCCGCGCCTGCCATGCGGCGCGAACACGACGGCGACCCCGTGCGCGCGCTGCGCACCGAGGTCGCGCGCGTCCTCGAGGTGCGGGTTCCACCCGCTGCTCCGATCATCGTCGCGCTGTCCGGCGGCCGGGACTCGGTTGCGCTGCTCGATGCGCTGCTCGCCGTGGCGACGTTCCGTGGCCATGCGCTCACCGCTGTCCATGTCCATCACGGGCTATCGCCCAACGCCGATGCATGGGCGCGCTTCTGCGAGGAACTGTGCGCCGCGCGCGGGGTGACGTTCGCGCTCTGGATGGCGGGCGTGGCCCGGGCGCCGCAGCAGAGTCTCGAGGCCACGGCGCGTATCGCCCGCTACGGCGCGCTAGCCGCCACGGCGGCCGCGCGCGGCATCGACCACGTCGCGCTCGCGCATCACCGTGGCGACCAGGCCGAGACCCTGCTGCTCCAGCTTCTGCGCGGCGCGGGTCCGCGCGGACTTGCCGGCATGCCGGCAGCGGCGCGCGACGACGGGGGCATCACGTGGCTGCGGCCACTGCTTGAGCTGCCGCGCGCGGCCATCGACGCGTACGTCGAGGCGGCGCAGTTGCGCTTTGTCGACGACGAGAGCAATGCCTCGCACGCCCACCGTCGCAATGCCGTCCGCCACCGGGTGATGCCGGCGCTTGCAGGCGTCTTTCCGGATCCGGAGCGCACGCTGGCGCGCGCCGCCGGCCTGCAGGCCGAGGCCGCGCGCCTTGCCGATGACCTTGCGGCACTCGATGCCGGCAACGACGACCCCGACCCGGGCATCGACCGCGCCCGGCTGGCCGCGCTGCCTTCCTATCGCGCGGCCAACCTGCTGCGCTGGTTCCTGCGGCAGCACGGACTCCCGGCGCCGTCCGCGGCACGCCTCGAGGCGATGCTGGCGCAGTTGCGCACAACGCGCGCCGACGCCCAGGTACGGATCGCGCACGCCGGCCGCGCCATCGGCATCCATCGAGGTCGCATCGTCGTGCATGCATTGCCGCCGCCCGCCTACGACGTGCCGTGGTCCGGCGAAACACAACTCACGCTGCCCCACGGCCACCTCGACTTCACGCGGGTCCTGGGCGCCGGGATCGACGCGAAGCGACTTGCGGGCGCTCCGGTTCGTATCCGTTCACGCGCCGGCGGCGAACGATTCTGCCCCGGCGCCGGGCGTCCGCGCCGCGCGTTGAAATCGCTGCTGCAGGAGGCGGCCGTACCGCCGTGGCTGCGCGAAGCCACGCCGCTCGTGTTCTGCGGCGATGAACTGGTATGGGTTCCGGAACTGGGCATCGCCCCGGCGTTCGCCGCGGCGCCGGCGAGCGCGGGCGTGGCGATCGCGTGGCATCCCGCCCGGGACGGCGATTGCCCTGCGCCTGCACCGTAGGCGAGGCTTCAGCCTCGCGCAGCGCCGGCGGGAACAACGATGCGCGGCGCGGGACCTGCCGCGCGCCGCGCATTCACGCGAATGATCGCGTCAATCCGCGTAGACGCCCGCCTTCTTGATGATCGGCGCCCACAGGTCGATCTGCGACGCGAGCTTCTTCCGCAGCGCGTCCGGCGTAGCCTCCGCCACCGACACGGGCTCGGACCCCAGGTCCTCCAGCCGGGCCTTGATTTGCGGATCCTTCACCGCCACCTGCAGGGCGGCAACGAGCTTGTCGATGACCGGCTTCGGCGTGCCCTTGGGCGCATACAGTCCATGCCACACCGCAAGATCGAAGCCGGGCAGCCCACCTTCCTGCGCGGTGGGCACGTTCGGCAGCGACGGCACGCGCCTGGCGGTGGTCACGGCATAAGCCTTGATCTTGCCGCCCTTGATCTGGCCGGTGGTATTGGTGGTCTGGTCGCACATGAAGTCAATCTGGCCACCGAGGAGATCGTTCATCGCCGGTGCGGTGCCCTTGTACGGAACAGTCGTGACGTCGGTCTGAATGGCCGACATGAGCAGCATGCCGCAAAGGTGGGACGCTGAGCCGATGCCGGCGTTGCCATACGTGACCTTGTCCTTGTTGGACTTGACGTAGGCGATCAGTTCCTTCATGTCCTTGGGCGCCCAGCCCGGCTTGGACACGATCGTCATCGGGACGTCGGCGACCAGTCCGACAGGCTCGAAATCCTTGATCGCGTCATAGGGCAGCGTGCGATAGAGCGTGGGCGCCGTCGCGTGGCCGATGTGATGCAGGAAGAGCGTATAGCCGTCAGGATTGGCGCGTGCGGCCTTGGTCGCACCGATCGTCCCGCCGGCGCCGCCTGAATTGTCGACGAGCACCGGCTGCTTCAGCGTTGTCGACATGGACTGCGCGATCATGCGCGCGACGGCATCGGTGGGCCCGCCGGCGGCAAACGGCACGATCAGCGTGATGGCCTTGGTCGGGTAATCCTGCGCGGCGGCGGGCCAGGCCAGCGCCGCAAGCGCCAAGGCGGTGATGAATCGGGTTGCAGTGCGGACCATTTTTCACACCTATGTAACGTTCGGGGGGAAGAGAGTCTAGCCGCGACCGGGCGCCGGCGCCATTGCACAGTCCGTGCCGACCGAACCGTGCTGCCGCAAATGCAGCGCAGCAAGCGCCTCGCGGCGGGACGCGGGAAGCGCCTGTCCCGACCCCCTCCTCTCATGCTATAATTTTGAATTCATTCGCTTTTATTCCGTTGGAGCTCAGAAATGGCCGTAGAACGTACCCTTTCGATCATCAAGCCGGATGCCGTGGCCAAAAACGTCATTGGCGAAATCATCGCCCGCTTCGAAAAAGCCGGCCTCAGAATTGCCGCAGTGCGGATGGCATGGCTGTCGCGCGC